>JAAURZ010000087.1 GCA_012031955.1 Bacteroidia bacterium | reverse complement strand
TTCTGTTTGTCCCAGAAAGGCTCAAGTATGAACACGGAGCCGTCGGGATTGAGTGCTTCATGGCATCGCTTCAGGATCGAGATGATTTGCTCGTCGGAAAAACAATCGAGGAACTGGCTCATCCAGATGGCGTCGAAGTTTTTAGGAAAAGGTTGCGCAGGGTCGAGGATGTTCGATTCATGATATTTCACGCGTGTGTCAAACCCTTCTTTGCGAACGTTTTCTTTTGCCATTGCCACTTGCCCGGGCAGGTCGAAGATCGTTACCTCCACGTCGGGATTGAAAGCTACGCATTTGAGTGTCCAGCGCCCGGTGTTACCTCCGATGTCGAGCAGTCGTGCGGGTTTGTTTTCAAACACAATGGGCAGTGCCTCGTTGAAAGACGTATCCGAATAATAATGGTCGAAGCTGAACCAGCTTTTCTGCACTTGTGCCGGCAGGCGCGACAGTCCTTCGTAATGGTGGGCCATTCGCCGAAAACCTTCAGGCCTTCGGGCTTGCCCGTTGTGAGACTGGCATCGAGGCTAAACAGGCCCTGGTAGCATACGTCGTGAATGAAGTCCATATTCACGCGGGTAAGCGTATCGTTCAGCAGAAAGAAAGAGGTCTTGGTAAGTTTATACCTGCCATCTTGCACGATGAGCAGGCCGATGCCGAGCCCGGCTTCGAGGAGCACACGCACGCCATAGCGTGATACATTCACTTTGGCAGCCACTTCGTCTTCCGTCGCGCCGGCGTCGCCGGCCGCCTCCACGGTACGCAGCATGCCGTTGTCTCTGAGTATGCGGGCGGCCTGGAATACAACAGGAGCAAATGCGATGCGCTGGGCATCTTCTTTGGCCTCCAGTGCGGATTTGGTTTCTCGATCAAAAAATTTCATTCAGTATGTTTATTGTTTAATTAACCCGCCTGGGTGAACAATTGGTTGCTTCTTTGTTTGTTGGCTGTGGGTGATGTTGATGACACGGGCGGCGAACGGGCTCAAAATTAATCAACTTTTTCAAACAGCAAGGCTGCATTGCAGCCGCCAAAACCCGAAGCGGTCTTGAGGCAGTAGCGCATGTTTTTGTGGGTCGCTTCTTTTATAACATTCACTGGCTGCGACACCCCGTTTTCGCTGTAGCCCAGTGTGGGCACGAGCACGCTGCGCAGCAATGACTGAATGCCTACGACGGACTCCACCACGCCAGCGGCTCCCAGCGTGTGCCCGAAGTAACCCTTGAGACTGTGCAATGGGATGTGCTGCATACCGGCCAGGTTAAAAGCTTTGGCTTCCATTTCATCGTTGTAAAGCGTGGCTGTTCCGTGGGCTGATATAAAGCCCACTTCGTCGCCCTGCACGTTGGATCTGCCGAGGGCTTGTTTCACGGCAAGCGCAAGCTCTTCGCCGGTACGCGACGGGCCGGAGATGTGGTTGGCGTCGTTGCTGAGGCCGCCGCCCCGCACGCGTACGCTCGCCCCATAGGCACTTTCGCCGTCGTCGGTGGTGAGTATTAGCGTCGCGAATGCTTCACCCAGGTTGATGCCCCGGCGGTTTTTATCGAACGGCTTGCAACGTTCGGGGCTGAGTGCCTGCAATGAGTGAAAGCCCAGGGTGACAAACGGCGATACCAGGTCGCCACCCACTACGACGGCGTGCCGGTAGTGGCCGCGTTCGAGGTAGCGCCGTGCGACGATCAGAGCCACTACACCCGATATGCAGGCGTTGGACACGACTAGGGGCGCGTTGCTGTTTTGAAAATGGCCCGCGATCTTCCGCGCGCTCGAATGCAACAGCAAGTCGGCGTCACGCTCGCCAATGGCGTCGATGTTGCCTTTGGTAGTGGAAAGAATAAACAGGACATCGTCTGCCGACGGGTCGATGTTCACCTGTTCCAGGGCGGCGGCAGCGGAGCGCACGGCCAACGTTTCGAAACGGCTGAGGTTTTTGTCAGGGGCGTCGGGCTTGATCTGGCCTACATAAATGGGTACTGGGGCCAGACCGTCGTCTTTCGTGAGCGACAACGCCGATGCACCGCTGAGTATGGCATCCATGTTGTCGTGCGTGGTGTAACCCAGGGGCGAGCAGATATTATCGGATGCTATGTAGACTGGCCTCATGCAGGGCGTCGCGCTTATACGTTCCAGCGTTTTTTCCACAATTCGATGAAGGGCGGCAGTGTGAGCAACAGCTCGAATGACTTGGCGTTCACAAACACCTGCACCGACGACCCGGTGGCAACCAGCTCGCGGCTTGTGGCTTCAAATATTCTGTATTGAAAGGTAAGCTTGGCTGCAGCCTGCGGCACGTAGCTGGCCTCAACGATTACGTGGTCGCCGTAGCGGAGCGGTTTCTTGTAGTCGCAGTTGACAGACACCACGGGCACTGCGAGGCCGTTGTGATAAAAGTCGAGGTACGAAACGCCGTATTTTTTCCGAAGGCCTCACGGCCGTCTTCAAAGTAGCGTATGTAATGCCCGTGCCATACGATGCCCAGCGGATCGGCTTCGTTAAACCGTACGATTACTTCTGTATTTTCCTTCAGCACGAAGCCTTCTCTTGAAACTGGTGGTAATAATTTCAGCGAGCGTATTTTCTACGCCACAATTCAAATTCCTTTTTCTTCATTTTACTGAGCATTTCGAAGATGGCTCCTGCCCAGTAGTTGCGCATGCCAAAGCCGCGCGGTGCCGCCTGCACGCGCTCGGTGAAGATAATCTGGCCGGAACTCAGGTCGATGAAGGCGACGTAGACGGAAGCCTGCTCGTTTATTTTATTGAAGCTCTCCACCACGAACATGAGGCCGATACCGGACAGGTTGGCGAAGTCGTAGTTGCCGATGATGGACTCGACGTCGGCGGGCTTGAGGTGCAGGAAGTCGGCCGACTTTTCAGAAAACAGTTCGGTCGGGTCCACGTTGGCGTTCATGTTCTTGGTTACTTCGATGGCGTTGATCACCTCTTTCTTGGCGATAGCTCCGGCCACGTCGTATTTGTCGGGCTCGTTAATGATGAGGTCGTTCCATCGCTCCAGCAGGTACTTCACGTCGGACGTGGAGCCGTACTTCTCGCGGTCGCCGATCAGACGTGCCTGAGAAAATCCAGCCCCAGCCAGGTGATGGATGTATTCTTGTCGAAGATGTCGTTGGGCGACTGGCTGTAGCCAGCGGTCGTCACACCTGTCAATAGCAAAATGGAAAGCACTGAGTTACGGATTGTCATAGGATTTTATTTAACAAACTGAACTTATGTTTTAGCAAAAATACGCATCTCGCACTTGCAAAGCACGTGCTCCCCCTGTGTGACCTGCCCCTCCACGACGGTTACGTCCATTACTTTGTTCACAAATGAAATCTGTGTTGAAATAATCGAGTCGGGTTTTGGCAGGGCATTGATCCGAAGGCTTTTGATAGCGGCTATGTAGCCGATCGGCACCGGTTTGTGTTGCTGTGCGCACATAAAACCGACGTGCACTGCGGCCGTCTGGGCGATGTTTTCCACGAGGCCTGGTTCCCTTAAATATCCATTATTTACAAACACGTTGGCCGGATCGATGTACAACTCGGTGGTGGCGGCTTCGTCGGATGCTTCCACCAGGTTGTGAACCATGAGCATCGGCGGGCGCTGGGGTATGTACCGGGTTATGTCTTCTTTAGTGGCAAGCATCAGTGTTTCCAGAAGTTGTAGTAGTTGAACCACTGCTCGGGATACTGTCTTACCTTTTCCTGCAGGGCCAGAACAAAATTATCAATTAAATTATCAACCGCCTGCTTCCGGTCCATATTATTGTCGGGCACGATGAGCGGGCTACCAAAAAAATGGTAGTGGGTCGCTGTTTCCTTGAATGCGAATACGATCGATACTGGTACTTTAAAGGTTGCGGCGAGGCTAAAGACGCCCAACGGAAACCTGGCGGACGCTCCGAGGAAGTTGCGCGTCACGGTTTTATTGCCCTCAACAAAGCGGTCGGCGTGCAGGCAGATGAGTTCATTTTTTGCAAGGCCTCGCCGATGGCATACACATGGGAGATGTCGTCGCGGATGGGAATGACATTGAAATTTCTTCCTCCCGTTACCTCATCGAGGTATGCTTTGATCTTTTCGTGTTCCGCCTCATACATCACTATGTTCACGCGTGTGTCGAGACGCTTCAACAAGTGGCCCGCCACCTCCCAGTTGCCCACGTGGCCGCTCATGAGTATGCCGCCTTTGCCGCGGCGCACAATCTCGTGCAGGTTTTCCTCACCATCGAAATCGTAGGTGAACTGGCTGCCCAGGCCCGCCATCACTACCACCTTGTCGATGATGGTCTGGCCGAACTTATAGTAGTTGGTGTACAGCTTCCTGAGGGCGCGCGGGTACGAATAGTGGTGCCGCTGCCGGAAGTAGGCAATGATGTGGCGCGACGAAGCCCGGGAGAACAGGAAATAGTAGGCGGCTACGAATCGAAGAAGTAGGTAAGCGGCCCTTACGCCGAGGTGTTTGATTACAAAAACAAAAGATCTGGTAGCCGAGGGGAGTACCTTTGGATTTGCCTTGCCACTGGGGCATGGTCAGGAATTTACCTTTTCGATGAGTCGGTTGGATACGTACTGGTAAAAGCTTTCGAACGTTGTGATTGCGGCAAAATCTTCTGGCTTGACTTTAAATCCGAAATTGCTCTCAATCACGACCACCAAGTCAATATAGTCCAGACTATCCAATTCCAGGGTATCCTTCAGGTTAGCTTCGGGCTGAATTTTTTCCGACTCAACCTCGAACTCGTCTACCAGGAAGCCATTTACACGTTCAACGATACTAGCTCTGTCCATTCTCAATTAGTTATTCCACTTTCTAACAATCAAGGAAGAATTTGTTCCTCCAAAACCAAATGAATTCGACAAAAATACATCAATATTTTTGTTTAACGTCTTGCTTATGATGTTCAGCCTGGCGGAATCTTCATCCGGTGTTTCAAAATTGATGTTGGGCGCTACAAACGAGTCCCGCATCATTAACATCGAGTACACTATTTCGCTCGCTCCCGCCATCCAGCACTCATGGCCTGTCATCGACTTGGTGGAACTGACAGGCGTGCGGCTGTCGCCGAACACTTCGAAGATGGCTTTGGCCTCGCTCGCGTCGCCCGCCGGCGTGGAGGTGGCGTGCGCGTTGATGTAGTCGACTTCGGAATTTTTCAATCCCGAATCTTTCATCGCCATTTCCAATGAGCGCCTCGGTCCTTCCACACTGGGGTTGGAGATGTGGCTTCCGTTGGACGAGAAACCGTAGCCGATCACTTCGCCTAATATTTTCGCGCCGCGTTGCTGTGCCGACTCAAGGCTTTCCAGTATCACGGTGGCAGCACCGCCGCTGGGCACAAGGCCGTCGCGGTTCATGTCGAACGGACGCGAGGCCCGCAGCGGATCATTTTCGCGAACGGAAAAGGCACCCAAGGCGTCGAAGTTGCCCATGGAGTAAATGTTCGTTTCCTGTGCGCCTCCGCAAATGACGGTGTGCTGCAAGCCGTTGCGAATAAACATGTATCCCAGCCCTATCGCGTGCGACCCGCTGGCACATGCGGCACTCACACTGAAATTGACACCTTTCAACCTAAAAATGGTAGCCAGGTTCATGTTCACGGTAGAGTTCAACACCTGAAATACAGATGCCGAGCCCACTAGCGTGGTATCTTTTTTCGCCCTGATTATATCGATCGCCTCGATCACCGACTGTGCGGAACTGTCGTTGCCGTAAATGATTCCAACTTCGCGCTGGTCGATCCAATCCTGATCAATGCCTGCTTCGCGCAATGCTTCCACGGTGGCGACGTACGCGTATTCGCCCTGCTCGGGCAGCATCACGCGTGCCCGGCGGTCGAGCACACCCTTCAGCGCCGGACGCTCCAGAAAACCAGTCAGCGCAGAACGATACCCGGCTTCCTTGCGTGCGGCATCGAATATGATACCCGATTTGCCTGTATACAGCGACTGCTTGACCTCGGAAAGATCCTTGCCAATGCAGGAGTATATACCCAGGCCGGTAATGACAACCCGATTCATTGAATTAATAACCAACTGTTGCGCGACAATATTCTATTTGCAGCCTGCGCGCAGAATTTATCTGCATGCATACTATTTTCTCTCATGCAAAAATAGCTAATTAATAAGTTCTTCACAGGCCTGCGGTAATATTCTTTGGATCAGGAGTAAAGACCTCCATTAATGGAAATAACCTCTCCGGTAATGTAGCTCGACGCCGGCGACGCCAGGTACCCTATCAGCGAGGCCACCTCTTCGGGATCGCCGAAACGCTGCATGGGAATGATGCGTTTCAGCTCCTGCTCGTTGAGGTCCTGCGTCATGTCGGTACGTATGAAGCCCGGCGCTACGGCATTCACCGTTACGCCGCGACGCGCTATTTCCTGCGCCAGCGCTTTGGTGGCTCCGATTATGCCAGCCTTGGCCGCCGAATAATTCACCTGGCCGGGCGTGCCTTTGAGGCCCGAAATCGATACCACGTTGATAATGCGTCCGTATTTGCGGGTAAGCATGGTGTTGACAACGAGCCGTGTTACGTGAAAGAATCCGTTGAGGCTGGAGCCGAGTACGCTCTCCCACTGCTCGTCGGTCATCCATACCATGAGGCCATCGTGCCGTATGCCGGCATTGTTTACAAGCACTTCGATGGCATCGTCGGGATGGCTTTCTATCCAGGTGCCCAGCACGTTTTTGACGGCCTTTGGATCGGACACGTCGAACTTCAGCAGTTCGCCCCCGGTTCCTTTTTCTTTTACTCCCTCCAGGGTTTTGCCGGCCTCGGCGTCATTTTGTTTGTAATTTATAAGCAGGTGGTAACCCTGTGCCGCCAATGCAAGACAGGCAGCCCTGCCTATGCCTCTGGATCCTCCGGTAACGAGTGCGTAGTTCACTGTTCTTCAATTTTAATCGATGTAGAAAATGCCAGCAGGTGCTTGCGCACCGCCTGGATGTTTTTGTACTGGGGCTGATCTTCGGTGATGGCCGGCATGATCTGGCGAATGTTGTGGTAAAGCGATTCGGTAAACGAAGACAACCGCGGCTGGCACTTCAGGTAGTCGATCGCCTGCATGAGCGCTATCGCTTGTATGGCGAGCACATCCATGGTGTTGTCGATCACGCGTTTGGTCATCAGCGCGGCGTTGCATCCCATGCTCACGATGTCCTGATTGTCGTTGTTGTTGGATATGCTGTGTAAATACATCGGGTACGACAGTGTCTGGTTTTCGGCCGTAGTAGAGGTGGCAGTAAACTGCATGCCCTGGATACCGAAATTCAATCCGAGTTTGCCGAGGTTTATAAACGGCGTCAGCTTCTGGTTGAGCTTGTCGTTGAGCAGGTAATTCAGTTGGCGCTCCGACAGCATGCATAGTTTGGTGGTCACAATCTTAAGCTTGTCCATTTCCAGCGACACATAGTCGCCGTGGAAGTTGCCGCCGTGGTATACCATTTCTTTTTCATGGTCGATCACGGGGTTGTCGTTGGCGGAATTTGCTTCGTTCACGAGCACGTTTTCGGCGTGGCCGAGCGTGTCGTACACGGGGCCAAGTATTTGCGGAACGCAGCGCAGGGAATAATACTCCTGCACTTTATCGGTGAACACCGCTTCTTCGATTTTACGATGATACAGGTGATCGGGTCGTTTGCGAATCAACTTGGAATCGGCGAGCAGGGTGCGGATGGCTTCAGCAATTTGCGATTGACCCTGGTGATGCTTCACCTGGTTGAGCTCCATGGAAAAATGGTCGTCGAACGATTTCATCAACTCGTTGGTGATGGCCGAGAGCATCACGCTGCATTGCAGCAATCGTTTAGCATAAATCAGGTTCACCATGCCGACGCCTGTCATGGCCGATGTGCCATTCATAAGACCAAGGCCTTCGCGCAGGTGGATATTGAGTGGCTTCAGTCCCGCCTGCTGCAGCGCTTCGGCCGCGCGCTGCCGGAGGTGTTACGCGAGCGCGTCATGGACCCCATCGGGGCGTCGCCGGATTGGCAGTGGCACGGCTACAGCACGTCCTGGGTCGAGGTGAACGGCAAGCGCGTGCAGTCCGTCTCCGGCGGTGCGCATTGGGGCGGCGG
>JAAURZ010000086.1 GCA_012031955.1 Bacteroidia bacterium | reverse complement strand
CATCGCATTATCGTGGTGCCCATGTTTCCACAATATGCTTCTGCATCCACCGGGTCGGCGATAGACGAAGTGATGCGCGTGGTGAGAAAATGGTGGGTCATTCCCGAGATGACTTTCATTAGCCAGTACTACGATCACCCGCTGTTTATCGACGCCTTTGTGAGCCGTGGCCGTAAATTCAACATCAACGACTTCGACCACGTGCTGTTCTCGTATCACGGGCTACCTGAACGACATGTCGACAAGGTGTACGACAATGGTGCGTGCGAGGACCACAACTGCGAGCACGAACTTACCGAAGAAAACAAGTATTGCTACAAGGCAACCTGCTATGCAACCACAAGGATGATAGCAGGCAAGCTCAACATTCCGGAGTCGAAGTATACAGTATGCTTTCAATCGCGGCTCGACAAGAATTGGCTGGAGCCATTTTCCGACGTCGTCGTGCGGCAGTGCGCCGAGAAGGGAATGAAGAAGTTACTGGTTTTTTCGCCCGCCTTCACAGCCGATTGCCTCGAAACAATCGTCGAAATCGGGAGCGAATACCAGGAATTGTTTGAAAAACACGGTGGCGAAAAAGTACAGTTGGTGGAAAGTCTGAATGATCACCCCACATGGATTCAATGTCTCAGAGACCTTGTGCTTACGCCCGGGCAGTAATGTGAACGGGGCTCCCCAGCCCCGTTCGAACCTATTACCCTACATACCAACTGCACAAACCATCTTAAGTCGTCTTCTTTGCGGGACAAGTGTTGAACCCGAACAGGGTATAAAGAGGGCAGAAACTTACCAAACTGGTCAACAGAAAAACAGCCGCAAAAGCCATCAGCACAATGCCCAGTGTCCCGGTGATTGTTCCTGAAAAGTAAAGTACAGAAATGATTGCTGCAATAACCATCCGGATTATTCTGTCAGCGATGCCCATATTCTTCTTCATAATGTTATGTTTTAGTGTGATTTGTGAGATTTCTTACAAATCAAAGCTCACGAAAACAACAAATCGATTCAGTAACTAAAGTCACGCCCCAAGGCTGATCGTTGTCAGGAAACACCCTATAAGGGCTTGTGCAACTGCTGTTGGAGAGTCATGCGATAGAGCGGCCCCACGGGGATCGCATGCTTACCGATATAGACATCGTGATGCGTAAAAGACTCAATCTTGGCCAACGACACGATAAAGGAACGATGAACCCGTATGAACATCAACCTCGGCAATAGTTTTTCAACGGCAGTAATAGTCTGCTTCGTGATCAACTGGCGGCCGGCCACGGTTATGCGCACGTAGTCTTTAAGGCTCTCCACAAATTCTATCTCGTGAAGAAAAACCTTCAGCATCTTGCGGTCCACCCTGAAATAGAGGAAAGGCGCCTCGTTGGGCGCCACTGGTGCAGGAAACCCTGCTGCCTTGTGCTCCTTGTGAACTACCTTGTGCACCGCCCGCAGGAAGCGATCCAGAGAAATAGGCTTTAGCAGGAAATCGACGGCACCGAGATCGAAACCGTCGAGCGCATATTCACGATGTGCCGTGGTGAAAATTACTTGAGGCGGATTGGGCAATGACTTGATAAGATCGGTGCCCGACAGCCTCGGCATACGCACGTCAAGAAAAATGAGGTCAACGGCATGGTGTTGAAGAAATTCAAAGGCAGCAAGCGCATGATGGCATTCGCCTACCACTTCAAGCATAGGCGTTGCTTCAATATGCGTGCGTAGTACCTCCAGTGCTGGAGGTTCATCATCAACCAAGAGACACTTTATCTTCAAGGGGTGCCGGGGTAATATGATAGTCCAAAGTCAATTTCAGGTCAACCACAAACATATCGTCTGTGTCCATAATATTTAATTCGTGCCGGCCGGGATACAAAAGCCGCAATCGCTTTCTTACATTGTTAAGTCCTATGCCCGGCGATTCGATGGTACTGTCGATATCAGATTTTGCGTTGATCAGTTTGATTGTAAGCTCGTTGTTAGTTATGGTAATGTCCACACTGATCCAGGCCTGGTCAAGTGCCTTGCCGGTGCCATGCTTAAAGGCATTCTCCAGGAAGGGCAGCAGCACCAGCGGCGCGATCGTGTTGTGATCTGCATCGCCGTGCACCATCATCACAATGTCGAGTCTTTTTCCAAACCTGGTTTTCTCGAGGTCAATGTAGTTGCGCAACATGCGTATTTCGTTGGCAAGGGGAATCGACGGCTGCTTGCATTCCGTGAGAATATACCGGAGCAGTGCCGAGAGTTTTTCAATTGCGGGTGCAGCAGATGTTGAACCCTTCAGCGCCTGCAGGTAAATGCTATTGAGTGTGTTGAACAAAAAGTGCGGGTGTAGCTGATTTTTGAGCACCTCGAGTTCGGCATTCAGTTTTCCCCTTTCAAGCTGTTTGTTCTCTTCAGTTTTCAAGTACCAAACCTTCACCAGCTTGATGGCAGTCGCGAACCCCGCCACGGTGGTAGACCCGCGCAGGCCGCCCAGGAAAGAATAGAACACCGGCTTACTGATAAATGAAAAATCGAGCGTCTGCCGTAAAGGAACCGTTACAAACTTGTTGGTAATCGGCGAAAATGCCGCAGCAATCGTTATGAGCGCCAACACACCCACCAGCCCTCTCCAGTACATGCCTTTGAATACATATTGCGGCAGCACATAGTATATGATCGCATAAGTGAGAAACATGTGTTGCGGCAGGTAGATGAGCGACTCGATGAAGGACACTCTGAAATGGTTGACCGGCTGGCCATCGAGAAAATAGAAACCGTATATGAACCCCTGGAATGCCCAGGCCGCTATCCAAAACACAAGGTGCCGCAGGAACCGGGGCCCGCGCTCATCCGAGAGCACGAATTTTGAAAAGAAGCCTTCCTTCATAGGCTATGATACTTGGTTTGGGCGACAAAGGTTTTGGGCCGATTGAATTATCGACAAAAAGGGCGGAATCGTAGACGAAAGCGTTTCGGGATGATGGCCGCCCGCCGTGGTCGACAAACCAGCACGTTATGCAGGCACTGGGAAAACAATCACCCGGTAGTCCGTTGATGACGGTAGAGAAGTTCAAAATTTTAGGATGGTCACGTAGCGTGGCCATCCCACTGTTGAAGTAATCGATTATTCCCTGTGACTTTAAAAATACAATGCTAACATTTATGAGAAGGTTCATCACCACGTCGCTGCTCTTGTTCATGGCCGTTTATGCAGGAGCTCAATTCAAAACGAACAAAGACTACTGGGTTGTGGAATCCAACCTGTCGCGCCCCGATTCAGCCGTCGTACATTTCTACGACGGACACGACCAGCTCATCAGCTCTATTACTGTGAAGGGTTTCGCAATTGACATTACCAGCACGAAGCACAAAAAGTTTCTGAACAGGTTACTCAAAGACATCGTAGTCAAACGGCAATCGGATGACGCGAAAAGCATCAGATCAAAGGATATAACTTCCTCGATTTGATTTAGTTTGGCCCGGCTGAGCACCGGGCCTTTTTTATGAAGTGGCTATTTTGCGCACCGCTTCCACAAAGCGGTCCATGTCCCGCGTTAGCGTATACACGTGCGGTGTAACACGCACGCCGCTGATGTTCTCCCATTTAATGGAAACGGTGTGAATCTGAAATTCGCTCATCAACCGGCCGGCTACCGTTTCCGGTTCCATGCCATCGATAGCGAAGTTGCCGAGCGCGCAACTGTAGTCGGGTTTGAGCGAGACATTTAATTTGAAACGCGGCAAGTCCTTCAGCGCCTCACACCAATAGTTTTTCAAGTACCGGAGGCGTTCTTCTTTTCGCTTACCGCCAATGGCATTGTGAAAGTCGATCGCCTGCCCTATGGCCTGCTCCGGTGCGAAGGAACGTGTGCCCAGCGTTTCAAATTTCCGAATGTTGTCTTCCTGTGGGTTGGCGTTCGGGAATATGGGATACAAGCCTGCCACATTCTCTTTCTTCACATACAACAACCCCGTGCCGAAAGGCGCGCTCAGCCATTTGTGCAGGCTGCTGCCATAGTAGTCCGGGTCAAAATCGGAAATCTTGAAGTCCATGTGCGCAAATGTGTGGGCACCGTCAACGATGGAGATGATGCCGCGCTTGCGCGCTTCTGCACACAGCTTCTTCACCGGCATGATTTGTCCCGTCCAGTTTATCATGTGTGTGATATGCCATATACGTGTTTTGCTTGTGGTAGCCTCAGCAAATTTTTTTACGATGGCATCATCATTTTCCACGGGCAGGTCGAAGCTTATCCATTTTATCTTTATACCCTCCCGCATCTCGCGCTGCTTCCATGCCTGTATCATGTTCGGATAATCCTGCTTTGTCATGATAATTTCATCGCCCTTACCAAGAGTAAGCCCCCAGGTGACTGTCGCAAGTGCTTCGGTCGTATTGCGGTTGATGGCAAGTGTTTCCTCTGATACGCCGGCAAGGTCGGCAAGCTTGCGCCGGAGGGCTTCCCGGCCGCGGTCCAATATCTGCCACATGTAATACGAAGGGGCCTCGTTGCTGAGATGGTAGTACCGGTCTACGGCATCTTGCACCACCTTGGGTTGAGGACTTACGCCACCGTTGTTGAGGTTAAGAATATTAGGCGACGTAGTGTACGCCTGCGCGATGCGGGACCACAACTCGTCGTCGTTCGCGGCGTCAAGAGGCGACCTGCGGCCCAGCGTGGCCATCGCATCGGACACATCTTCGGCTATGGCATGGGTTGCGAGCGGGGCCAACGTCATGGCGCCGGCCGCCGAAGCAGCTTTCCTGATAAAGGTTCTACGGGTGGTCATAAGCGAGGAAGTTTGGGGAACGAAATACTGTCAACAGTAATATAAGTATTTCCGGCGGTATATTGCCAATGAGATCACATCCAACGGTCGGCCTATTCCACGCGCTGCAGCGCTACTAGTTTCTTGGCCTTTGCGCTTGTAACCAGCACTACCAGCAACGTCATGCAGCCGCCAAATATGACGGCGGTTACAGCGCCCATAAGCCGCGCGGTGACGCCCGACTCAAACATTCCGATTTCGTTGGACGAGCCCACGAAAATATTGTTGACGGCAGACACGCGCCCTTTCATGTTTTCGGGTGTAAGTGTTTGCAGCAGCGATCCCCTGATAATCACACTTACGCAGTCGAAGCCGCCGCTGAGCACGAGCAACGCAAGCGACAGCCAGAAGTTGGTAGACAGCGCGAAGAAGATCATGCACAGCCCGAAGCCCGCCACATTGGCCAGCAGAATTTTGCCCATGTGTTTGCGTATAGGGTAATGGGTAATGTATACCGCCATAAGCAGCGCGCCCACCGACGGCGCGGCGCGCAGAATACCGAGGCCCATCGAACCGGTGTGTAATATCTCTTCGGCAAAAATTGGCAACAGCGCCACAGCACCTCCAAACAGCACAGCAAAGAGATCGAGCGAAATGGCGCTGAGCACGAGCTGGTTTCGAAACACGAACCGGAGCCCAGTCATTATTTTTTCGGCGATGCCCTGGTCTTCGGTGGCCGGCGGCAAGGGCCTGCTCGCGATAAAACAGATGAGCGCCGTGCCCGTCACCATCAACCCGACGTCTATCTCATAAGCGACCGAAACGCCGGTGAAGCCGTAAAGAAATCCTCCCATTGCGTAGCCACTAATCACGGCCGTTTCCCACAATGTGCTGTTCCATGTAATGGCGTTACTGTAAAGATTGCGCGGAACCAACTGAGGCATAAACGAAAACCAGGCGGGCGATAAAAACCCACGTGCGATGCCGCTTACAAAAATCACCGTGTAGATCGGGGTAATGCCGTTGCTTAAGACAAAGCTGCCTGCATCGAGTGTGAAGAGCAGGAGGGCGCACGAGCACAGCAACAGCGTGAGCAGGCACACCAGGATGATCCGTTTTCTTCCACCACGTCGGCGACGTGGCCCGCATAAAGCGAAACTGTGATTGCAGGGATAGCTTCAAACAAGCCGATGAGGCCGAGCGATAAGGGATCTTTGGTGATGGAATACACCTGCCAGGCCACTACGATCGACTGGAATATTGATGGCGAGCGTTACGGCAAAAGCGCGCCGACAGGTAATACCTGAAATCGGCGTATGCCAGCGACGCGTACGGACCGGAAGGGGATGCTTGTGTCATGACTAACCGAGCAGCTTGTCAACCGCGTCGATCGCGGTTGACTCTCTTTGCTCACGACTGCCGCGAATATCTACATAACGAATGGAAAGTTCGCTCAACTCGCGTACATAAATATCATACAACTCCTCCCTGCGGCCGGGGTGCTCGCGTTGCGGGTCGTCCTGCCAGGGTATGTCAATATAGGTGAGAAGGTGTAAGTCGTAACGGCGTGCCTTTACAGTGTCGGCAATGTAAGGATCGACATGGTTGTATTTCACTTCACTCCAGACTTTTAATCACGAGCAGATTGGTGTCGCATATCAGGAGTTTATTGGCGTCGTTGAGCCACTGGTCTTCAAGTCGTAATTGACCGTGCGCAATTTTCATAAGGTCACTTTCGTCATAAGGGTGCACCAGGTTGTCGATATAGCCTCGCGCGTATTCCGGAACAAAAGCAGTCTGGTAGTGCTTCGCTAAAAACTGCGAAAGGTCGGATTTGCCGGTACACTCTGGTCCAACGATCGCTATCTTCTTTATGTCCACAGAATCCATTGCACGAAAATCGTAGATATTTCATAAAAATTCGAGTGATCAGTATCTTTCCTGAAATATAATCGATGTGAAAAGGCGTTCCGCACTAAAACAGATTGGGCTTGGCGTGTCATCGGGCCTGTTCATTCCCGCATGGCTGAGTGCATGCGCCGACGAACCGCCTGGTCCGGCCATCAAATATGATGGTACAGTCGTTGTTATCGGTGCCGGAGCGGCCGGGCTCCTTGCCGCCGACATACTGGCCGCACAGGGTGTGAACGTGGTGGTGCTGGAGGCGAGCGAGCGCATGGGGGGTCGCGTGAAATCACTACGACAATTTCAGGATGCAGTGGTGAAGCCCGATTTTCCTGTCGACTTTGGTGCTGACAGAATTTTCGGCAGCGCCTCCGAGTTGGCTATTTTCGCCAGTGAGTCGCATGTTCAAACGGTGGATTTTCGCGCTGCGGCAGCCGATGCCTACATACTCGACGGCGTAGCCGACACCAATGGTGCGGCAGACCCTGACGTGATTGCTGCCAGGACTTTTCTTGATGCCCTGCCTGGCTACACCGGTGCCGACGTGTCGGTTACACAGGCAATAGAAGCAGCGGGACTGAACGCCCGCGTGCACGCCATACTAAATGGCTGGATCGGCAATCGCTACGGTACAAACAACGATCGGCTTGGCATGAAGGCGCTTGCGGAAATGTTGTCACTCGCTCAAAGCGACAACGTTCAACTTACACTTGCCTCCAACCCAATGGAAGACGTGTTGATTTCGCGGTTCGCCAACGTCGCCGGCAAAGTGAGTTTGAATACACCGGTTGCGTCGATCGACTATTCAGGTGACGCCGTCATCATCACGGACAAAAACGGAGGGACCATTCGCGCCGACAAGGTGATTGTAACAGTGCCCTTGTCAATTTTGAAGAATAACGAAATTCAGTTCACCCCCACATTGCCATCGTCTAAAACTACAGCCTTTAGCAAGTTTGGAATGGACGCATCGGTGAGGGTGATACTTGATTTCAAGAAAGACCTGTGGGGCGACAGCACGGCCTATGTATTTGGAGGCACGCAAGGGCCGGAGTACTTCAATGCAGGCATCAAACGCGCGGCAGTTACGAACACACTCAGCATTACTATCAACGGATCCAGGGCCGAAGAATTGTCGGCGCTTGGCGACGACATGATACCGCAGATATTATCGGAACTCGACACCGCCTACAACAACGAGGCGTCGCCAAATGTGCGCCGGTATGACTCCGATGGCGATACCATCGAAGACGCCATGCGCTACCTCATACAAGACTGGACCAAGGAACCCTATATTCAAGGTTACGGCTCGTATCCGAAAACCGGCGCCACGAACGCGGATCGCGAAGCAATGGCCGCCACGATCAACAACGTTGTCTATTTTGCCGGCGAAGCGACGGATGCTACCGGGTATGCCGGTACCTTGAGCGGTGCCCTGCTGTCGGGCAAGCGCGTGGCCGAAGAGGTGATTGCCTCCATTCTCACCTCATAACCACGACGCAAGGTTTGAAAAAAGCCATACCTAAACCTGCGCCCCCTGAACCACAACTCCGGTACTTAGC
>JAAURZ010000085.1 GCA_012031955.1 Bacteroidia bacterium | reverse complement strand
GTAAGCGGAGGCGCTGTAGGTGAAGGTGATACCGCGATATTTTTCACAAGATCCACCCCTCCGCAGCCATTCAGCTCAACCCTTACCCTGATGTCGCCGGTGAACACGTTGGGAAATTGCAGCAGCACGAAAAAGTCGTTACTTGTACCACCACCAAATACTTTGAATTCGGTAGCGGGGTCGTCGGGGATATCCCAGATGTATTGCGCACCGGATACAGGTGTTACCTGGTATATCTCCACCGGCAACTCGTCCGGCGGCGTTAATGGGTCACCTACGCACACGGCAGTCTTGCCAAATATGGCGGCATTCGTGGGAAGCGGTTTTACAAGGAGGTTTAATTCAGCTACGGCCGAACAGCCGGGTGGGTTATTATCAACGATACGTGCAAACACTTGCCTTGCTCCGGCAACATCCACGGTAGCGCCCGGTATGGTGTTGGCGGTGCCATTCATCGCCTCGGTGATGTCGTCGTACCATGAAACAGTCACATTGGTACTCGTGCCAATTACATCGGCCTCGTACTGCGTCAGGTCCACACCGGTGGCGGTATTGCTGCCGGCAGGGCTGTCTTCGCATACCTGCACCGTTGCATTGGAGGCGTCGGGCAGTTGTGTTACGCTGAAGGTGATGGTGCCGTCATTCGTACAGGTGGTGGTAATATCCTGAACGCGGGCGATGTAGACGGTGCCGGTCACTACATTATTTTGCGGCGGCGGCGTAGCACCGAGATTGTTGTTTGAAATGTCAAACCAGGTTACAAGCCTGTTGGCAGCCGGAACCGTGGTGACTGCGTCGTTGTATACCGTGAGATCGATGTTGTTTGTCTCCACCGGGCCGCCAAGCACATCTTCGCAGACTGTCGCCGGGTTGATGTTCAACACGGTTGGCAGGGGCTGGCGCGTTACTACCACATTGTCGGTTACGTCGGCGCACAGTGCACCAAGGCTTGCCACTGTCCATGTGAAAGTGACGGGCACGCCGATGGGCAGGTTTCTGACGCGCGATTGCGGATCGAGCGGGTCGTCGATGATGACTGCGCCATTGCTCGACGACCAGGTGCCAGTGCCGAACATGGGCACGAGCGCAGCGAGGTCCGTTGAGTCGGTGCAGACATTGGGCTGGTCGGCACCGGCGTTCACATTGGATGGACGTCTTTCAATCGTGATCACCACGTCGTCCGACTGCGATGTGCAAGGACCAAGCGGACCGTCAGGATCGAGGGCGACGAGGCGCACGGTTACGCTGCCGCCACTGGTATAGTCGGCGGCGGCAGGCACATATCTGTCATTGATTGTGGCTGCGGCGATGGAGTTCCCAATTGGGGCGCCGCTGGACTGGATGGTACCTGCGCCCGACACGACCTCCCACCTTCCGTTGGGTGTGACTGTGATGGTGCCAGAGACGTCGATTGGCGGAAACGTTGGTCCGGGCTCGAAGCAGGCAGTGAAATCTGCGATCGCAGTAGCAGTGGCAAATTGGTTAAAAGTTATTTGTACCTGAGCGGTGCGTGGAGTGCAGTTACCACTTGTTACCGTCATTTCGTAGGTGTACGTGCCAAAGACGTTTACATCAATCGCTGAATTGGCCGCGTTGGTGTCGGCGAAAATAGTTGTACCCGGGCCGCACTTGCGTCCATGTCAGGTTGCCGATGGCAGGCGCTACGGCGTTAAGATTTCCCGTAAGGCCGCAAAAAGTATTATCAGTGCCGGCGTTCTGTGGGCCAGGGTCGGTACCGAAGTCTATTTCGATATCGGCAGATTGCACGCAGAGCCCGTTTGTTACAGTCCAGCGCATTACATACACGCCCTGGGTCGATGCAGTGATGGTTGTGTTGGGGTCGTTGGCATTTGTGCCGAATGAGATGGTGCCAGGTCCGCTGACAAGCGACCACGAGCCCGTGCCCGGAGATGGATCGCTTCCGCCCAACGGATTAGAGTCGAGTGCCACCTGGCAAAAGGCCTGGTCTGGTCCGACTGAGGCTGGCGTGCCCGGGTTGGCGAATACTTCAAGATCTTCCACGGTGCTTACTTCTTCGGGACATGTGCGTTGGCAACTACCGCTCTGTACGCCCACGTGCCGATGCCGAGCATCCCGGGGTTTATGGAGATGCCGGTTCCGAGCGAACCATCGGGAACAAACGCTCCACCGTTGAATGATACTTCCCAGCGTTGCACCTGGCCACGGTGGCCGGAGAGTGTTATCGTTCCTGCGTCCGAGCCTTGGCAAATGTCGGGCACGGCGGAGAGCGTGCCGCCGACGGTTGGCGCATATATCCGGATGGGTATGTCGCGTGTAGCCGAGCCGCAGTTTGGAATTGTTGTGTATCTGCGTCTCACACCCAGCGTACGGTCTACAAAATCGGCACCGCCGAAATTGGTAATGTTGATATTGAATGTGGCGGTTGTGGCGGTTGTCGAACTAATCGTGACGCCAGCATCTGCAATCCAAATATATTCCGTGGTACCACCTATGGTTTCTGTTGCGGGCGGCGGTAGCGATAACATGAATGTTGAGCCGTTGCAAAACTGACTCGCGCCGGTCGGAATCGGAGGCCTGGGCATAAACTCCCTGATTGTGATAGTCACCGGCACGCGCGGGCTTTCGCAACTCACGCCGTCAACGTTGTTTACGCCATAGTAGCTGGCCCATACGGTGTAGACTCCGGCCGTAGTGTTGTTGATACCTGACGGCGGATACGCAGAGGTAGGAAGCGTTTTACTCGCTCCTTGCGTGATCAGGTTACCTGGTACGCCGGCATTGTCTTCGTACCAGTTCACAATCGGGTTGCCGGCCACAGTAATTTCAAAAGGTTGAAGGGCGTTGCTGGTACAATACACTCTTGAGACAGGTGTCGGCGGCAACGGCTGGTCCACTACGCGTATGCGTGCCGTCAGGGTGACAGGAGCACTTCCCGGAAACGGATTACAGGTGTTCCAGTACTCCATGGTGATTTCAAATATTTCTCCCACCTGCGCGTCGGCCGGCACTGTGATAGGCAGCGTTACGGTTGGCGGCAGCGGATTTTGCGAAGGGTTTGCTGTTATTACAGCGCCCTGAAAAGGATAAGCTTCGATCACGCCATTCACTTCCACACCTGTAGCAGAGGTGATGGTGTTGGCGGTTCCGTATGTAAATCTTCTCCACCGCTGCCCGATGTTTACTGGCGGCAGTTCGGGGGGCACGCAGTTGAGGGTACTGCGGTCTGTAAACGTGACAGTGGTTTCGGTGCCCCTGCAAACAAGGTATTCGTTGACGTTAGTAATCGTCTCGGTAAGCTCTAACCTCCCGCTGTTTTCATTGTCAACATTCCAGCGGTTAAAAATGGGCGGCGTACCAAAGTTGATTGTACAAATAATGCCATTGACGAGGAGCGTTACACTTGGTATATACCGGCACTGAACGTTTGGGCCGTTAACTGGAAAATAGTGGAGGACGCCAAGTGCCTCCCATGTGTTTGCACCGGTCTTAACGGGTACCACCGGCTCCGGCGCCGTGCCATCGTCCCAGTCCACAATAAACGACACCACATCGCCATCCACCACCTGACCGGCATTGATGTTGATCGTAGCGCCCGAGCCTGGTCCCATCATTGCGTCTACGTTGGCACAAAGGAAACCCGTAGATACACTAATGGCACCACCTGTTATACCTGCGCCGGTTGTACCATTACACCCCTGCCCGATTGCTTCTGCGAAGCTGCAAAAAATCGCGATTACTACAACCCAAAAAAACTTGCTGCGTAAAGACTGAGGCATTCGAGGGCTCTGGTTTAGAAAAATTAAAATCCTGAAAGTAAAAAACTAAACTCGACCAGCCAAACTAAGACACTCGACCGCGTCCAACCCTGCTATAAGACATTGTTAATTCATGGTTACTTGGCCATGTAACCCCTACTCCCTGATCATGGGGTGCCCACACACCGCCATCCTCAGCAATTTACACTCAAGGGATTGTCATCCGAAATGGCGACGTGCTTGCTCGTCTGTGAAAGCATCCGTTCACCGAGAATTTCCGACCTACTATTCACCTCACCTTTTTTTGGCGGGCCATTGTCTACTCCCCTGAAAAATCTACCTTTGCCACCTGAAAAACCAGGCTGCCTCCTTTTTTAGCTATGTCTTCTACTGCCAAATACATTTTTGTGACGGGTGGCGTTACGTCGTCCCTGGGTAAGGGTATCATTTCGGCCTCATTGGGCATGCTTCTCCAGGCACGCGGATTCAAAGTCACCATCCAGAAATTCGACCCTTATATTAATATAGACCCGGGCACACTCAACCCTTACGAACACGGCGAGTGCTACGTGACCGACGACGGCGCCGAAACGGACCTTGACCTGGGGCACTAGCGAGCGCTTCCTCAACGTGCGCACAAGCCAGGCCAACAACGTGACCACAGGTCGCATCTACTTTAATGTGATCACCAAGGAGCGCAGAGGCGAATATCTCGGCAAGACCGTTCAAGTGGTTCCGCACATCACCGACGAGATAAAGCGAAACATCTATCAGCTCGGCGAAAGCGGCCAGTATGATTTCATCATCACCGAAATCGGCGGAAGTGTCGGCGACATCGAGTCGCTGCCATTTATAGAAGCCGTGCGCCAGGTGCGCTGGGACCTCGGCCCCAACAACGCGCTGGTAATCCACCTCACACTTATCCCCTATCTGAAGGCCGCCAAGGAGCTGAAGACCAAACCCACACAACATTCCGTGAAGCAGTTGCTGGAATATGGTATTCAACCAGACATACTTGCCTGCCGCACCGAAATGCCGCTGCCCATTGAGATACGCAAGAAGCTGGCCCTCTTCTGCAACGTGCACATCAACTCAGTAATAGAAGCCATCGATGCAGACACGATCTACGACGTGCCTTTGCTGATGAAGAAGGAGAAGCTTGATGAACGTGTACTTGCCAAGCTTAAAATACCCGCCAAGGCAGAGCCTGACCTGGAGCCATGGAAGGCTTTTCTCGGAAAGCTCAAGAATCCTATCGACGATGTAAACATCGGACTTGTTGGCAAATATGTGTCGCTGCCCGATGCCTACAAGTCAATCGCCGAATCGTTTGTGCATGCCGGCGCGCAGAATGACTGCAAGGTAAATCTCAAGTGGATTTCTTCTGAAGACATCACCAAGGAAACCGTTGAATCGGTACTCAGCAATCTCGATGGTGTGCTGGTGGCGCCCGGTTTTGGAGAACGTGGCATGGAAGGCAAAGTGGAGGCCATACGCTATGTGAGAGAAAACAAAATTCCGTTCTTCGGCATCTGCCTGGGGATGCAGTGCGCAGTGATTGAATTTTCCAGGCACGTGCTCGGCCTTGCCGATGCCAGTTCAACGGAGCTGAATCCCAAAACAAAGCACCCCGTTATCGACATGATGGAAGAGCAGAAAAAAGTGACCGACAAGGGTGGTACCATGCGCCTTGGCGCGTATGCGTGCAAGCTCAAAAAAGGTTCGAAGGCATATTCCATATATGGTGAAACGCTCATTCACGAACGCCATCGCCATCGCTATGAGTTCAACAACAAATACTTCGACCAGATTGAAGAAGCGGGGATGAAGGCGGTTGGAATAAACCCCGAGTCGGGATTGGTGGAAATAGTGGAATTGAAAGACCACCCCTGGTTTGTGGCCGTGCAATACCACCCGGAGTTGCGCAGCACTGTACATAATCCACATCCGCTGTTTGTGCGGTTTGTGGAGGCGGCGCTCGAACACAAGAAAGAGAATGCCTGACAGGGTTTTTGAATATTATTTACACCCCGATGCAAGAAAGTCGGGTTGTTCTACGACTAATGGTTTGAGAGATTAAGGGCGGAGAAATAAAGCTGGACGGAATTGGAACAAATAACTAATACTACAAACTAATGGATAGAAATTCGGCAATAGGCCTTACGTTGATCGCAGTGATGTTGTTGGCCTATTTCTATTGGTTCTCATCGTCGCCTGCGCCGACGAGCCGCGCTCTAACCGAGCGCTACAGGCACCAGTCGACTCCGCGGTAACCAACGACTTACCGGCAGTGGCCGACAGCGTGCTTGCACTGCAATACGGCGACGCAGCCTCGGCGATGAAAGGAACAGAGTCTGTGGAGACGATCGAAACCGACGACATCAGGATAAGCTTCAGCACCAAGGGCGGCGTCATAAAAGAAGTTGAGCTCAAACATTTCAAGACTTACGCCAAGAAACCTGAAGACCGAAAGCCCCTCAAGCTGATACAGCCACAATACAACAACTTCAATCTCAACACAACCTTCAACGGCCAGCCGCTTGACCTGTACTCGCTTTTTTACAGCGTGCAGAAAACAACGCAATCGGATACAACGGTACTCACTTTTACCGCGAACCTTGGCGACGGCAAAACATTTGTGCAACGCTACGCCGTGCCAATGAGCGGCTACGAAATCGGCTACAAGCTCAAGGGCACTGGACTCGACCAGGCCCTGGCCGGCGATCAGCTTACGTTGCAGTGGCAGCACTTCATGGTGAACACCGAAAAGAGCATCAAGGAAACACGCGTTCAAAGTACAATCAACTATTACACGGAAGATGACGGCTTCGACGAACTGTCGGCGAGGTCTAACGACACGGAACGCGAAGTGTTGTCGACACCTACGCAGTGGATTTCTATCAAGCAGAAATTTTTCCTGGCAGCCATCATCGCCAGAAATGACCTGCGACTGCTGTTCGATCCGGGATGCCTGATTGTCGAGCGCCGAGCCCCACGCACCGGCAAAGGCTTCGAACCAGCTGCGTGATCCCGAACGACCACCACCGGGGAAAAAGGATGTGCTTGAAGCCACGTCGCCAAGTACGCGCGTGTTGATCGTGTTCATAAGACTGGTTCCTTCGCTGCTGTGGTTTCTGATGGGCCCAACACCAAGGTGTCGCGCTGACCGTCACGTTCGACCGTGACGCTATTGCCGGTAATCTCGAGTATGGTGTGTCCAGTCGGCAGGCTGGCTCCAGCGAACCAGCGGGTGCCGTCTTCGGTGACGATGTACGCCCGGATCGCCCGCAACAAAGCTGGCCGCACCGTAACCGGGGGCGTTAAAGAAATAGGCGAGATCGGATTCGCCCCGCTGCGCCGGCTCGTACAGCCCTACATTCTCCGCCGCATGAAGATGCTTCCACCACACACCATACTGCCCAACCCTCCTGTGCACAGTTGGCGATGCGATGGCTGCGCCTATCAACCTTGATGTTGAATGGGCCCACAACTGCACATATCGACCATGTTGGCATCCGGTGATTGTCACTATGCACTCAGCCGCTTCAACCAACAATTTCATCGCACACTGCAACACGCAAGGAGGACAGACACATGCCACTGGGCCCTTCCAACTCCATGTGAGCGCCCTCCAATGACTCGCCAACGCCCGGCCAAAATATGGGCGGAGTCACGTCATGACCCGTCGCGCAACTGTCATGAGATAACCTGTCGCTGGACACGCTTAGTTCATCAGACAGATGCAATGATGCCATGTCCATCTCATCCCGGTGCAACCATACCCTCCCAAACAGCGCCATTATGACAGCCCTTGCACAACGACACAACACCAGCTGCCCGTGAAATTGGGCATCATAGAACCAGTGATGCTTCTGGCTCAAGTACAGACCGGTTGAACAGCTCGGCGGTTTGCGGCTGTCGGTCACACCCAGGGTTTTGGCAAGTGATGCTGAACTCGTTCCGATCTTACAGGTGTAGTAGCCTGATGCGCATCATGGGTGTTGCCGTGCGAGCTGCTGGTCATAGCGGCCATGCGTGCACGTCTGCTGCCCGGCCTCCATGTGGGCTTGCATTGCCTGGGTCAAAGTTGTAGCACTGGCATAACCATCACTAGTTCATCTGGTAGTTGCTCCACCTGTTGCACTTCAAGAATCCTCACGGACCCTTGCACATGGTAGTCACGAAAGAAGCGCTCCAGCCTTCTGTCGTTGCTGGCTTCGTCAAGTCAACAGCGGGAGTTTCCCTCCTTTTGAACCTATCTGCTGTTGCCTGCTCGTGGGCGATGGGCGCATCGGAGCACAGCACAGAAAGCTCGTGCACTTGAGGTTCCCAGATCACCTGACGAAAACCGAAGCGCGAGAAGTCTTCTCTGCCAGGCATCTGTCAAATACAAACTGTATGGTGGCACTGTCTGTCCAAGTGATGGTCGCACTGCCTGGCAATGTGCATGACTGCAGTCACGGGCACGCACCACGGCTTGGTTCGAGGATAGGTC
>JAAURZ010000084.1 GCA_012031955.1 Bacteroidia bacterium | reverse complement strand
CCATGCTTGTGAGAACCTCATACTCCAGGCTGTCCGGTTTGTTGCTGGCATTGCGATAGTTCAACGACGTCCTCCGGATTACCACCGAGTCGGCATAAATGGTTGTGAGATTGCCCGCGTTCACCCGACAAAAAGAAATTGCCTCCGGAAAACCGCTTCGTCCAACGGCGGCCAGTAAAGAATTTCGAAGCGTATCGAAAGTCGCCGTAATGAGTGCATTGCCGGCATTGGCATATACCGAGTCCGGCGCCTCTTGAGACCGGGCTGTGTCCTGGTTGCGCGAGTGGCTACAGCCAAACGCGAACACGGTCGCCATGATTGCTGCGACAATGCCTCGGGTGTGGTGCAGGGATTCAGACATATACTATTTGCTTTGTGTTGACCGCGACCGGCGGAAAGTATTCATTAACAACCCACCCAGTAGCGCCCCGTATAAGGTGCTGTTCACCGGCGACGAGGTGATGGCGCAACTACCGCTGTTGCAGCCTACATAATACCAATATAAATAGCCAGCGGTTGCACCGAGAGCAATTACTGCCGGCCATACGAGCCATGTCTTTTTCATTTTGGGGAAATTTATGACCGTAAATATGGTGTACTTCTCGTTTCTACACAGTGACCAAAGTCACGGTGGTAGCCACGAGATCGTAAATCACTTCCGGGTCGGTTGACGTTCGTCCGATCAACAACTCCTGCTTTACTTCACCTCAACTTGCAGACACCCATATTTATTCATTTTATCTTTCGAGGATTCGAATCAAATCATCATTGAGGTAAAAGATTTCCGTTCCTTCTTTCTTGGGCGTGAGAATCTTTGCCCGCACAAGTTCGTCCATGTATTTGGTCAAGGTTGTGCGCGAGGTTTTACTCAAGACATCGCCCACGATTTTGGGTCGGCTGTACGGTTGCCGGAAAAGGGCTTCGTTCAGTTCCTTCGTGTACCACTTGATCTGCTTCTTACCATGGTCCAGAGTCGCTTCCATTTGCGATACAATTTCGTTGATCAGCTCGTTGGTCAGCGTGGAGGTTTTTTCCACGGCATCCAACATGTACAAAACCCACGTTTTCCATGAGCCTCTTTGTGTTACTGCGCCGAGGTTGAAATAGTAATCCGTCTTGTTAACAACAATGTACTTCGACAGGTAAAGCACCGGTTGTGATAGCAAACCTTTTTGCACCAGGTATAGCAAGTTCAGAATCCGGCTGGTTCGGCCGTTGCCATCCTGAAATGGGTGAATGGCCTCGAACTGATAATGGGCTATGCACATTTTAAGCAACGGATCGGCCGGGTACCGGTCATCATTGTTGAGATATTCCAGCAAGTTGCTCATCAATCCTTGTACAATTCCTTCGCCTCGCGGGGGTGTGTAAACAACGTCACCCGTTCTGAATTCACTTTGCCCCTGCCGGATCACGATCTGTGCCTGCGGCGCCGCAGGCCAGCGGTCGTATCCTTGATCTGCTGAAATATCCTGACGATGAGATCCACGCTAATTGAATTGTCCTGCTGCAGTTGGCGGTAGCCCTCCCAAAGTGCTTCCCTGTATCTTAGAACTTCCTTGGTCGCGGGACTGGTCTTTTCCTCCCGGGCGATGTCGGATATGGCCTTATACAGTTCATCTTCCGTCGTAAAAATATTCTCAATCGCTGTGGAAGTTTTTGCTTCCTGAAGCGCAATGGTATTGACCAGTATATGTGGGTTTGGCAGCCTTTTCACATTAGAATCGGCTGTCGCCAACGCCCTGGAGGCTGTTACCAGCTTCTTGAGTATTTCCGGGTCATCCTCCAATTCACCGGGGGGTGGAAGTGGAGTAAGATCGTTAAAAGGAGTATTTCGGTCGTATTTGGCCATTTCAAATGTCCATTATCTGTGATAATCTGGACATAAAGCAAAGGTAGGTCATAAAAATGGACAAGAAATAGGTAAATGTCCATTTTTCTTGTAAAATCTGGACATACATCGCTTTTATGTCCATTTTTATCTCTGAAATTGGACGGATAGCCTATTTCTGTCCAGCGTAGGAGCATTTTAATGAGAGGTGTTCAGCAAGCCCTGTAGTCCTGACTCTTATGCAATAGAACTAGCAGCGGCGCAGTCGGGCAGCGACCACGGTGCGGATTGCCCTCGATGTTGTTTCCAATTTATTTGTAAGCTGTGCTGAGATCGTTCAGAACGGTTGGTGATTGTGCTGGCCGACAGCCGGATCCACGCCGATAGGTCTTGCTGAGAACGATGTCACCAACTTCAAATCCACGAACACGACAGGGCGGCCTGGACGCTTTCTAAACTGCACACTACACCACAATTGTGCTCCGCTAGACGACGCTCGATGGAATCCGTACTGCCAACGTAGTGTCAGTCGTTCTTTTCAGAGTAAAGAATATATACCCAATATCCCATAAACACAACGGCCCCACCTACGTGGGCCGTCCTAAAAATTCGTTTCGTAATAATTCTCGGAGTCGAACCGATGACCTTCCCGATCTGCGATCGGGACGCTCTAAATCGTGGAGCATATCGGAGTCGAACCGATGACCTCTACAATGCCATTGTAGCGCTCTAGCCAGCTGAGCTAATGCCCCAATTGGATGGCAAAGATATTTCAAAAAAATAAGTATGCAAATACGTCTACCGCCGCAAGCTGGGCAGCGCGAGCCTGAATTTTAATGTTACCAAGCGGATGCCGATGATCACTGCCGACGAGATGAGCAAATTCACTTCCCTGTCGACCTGGAACTGCACAAGCACCAGGTAGAGGATAGCACCAGCCAGGCAGGCCGTGGCATAAATTTCCTTGCGAAACAATACCGGTGTTTCGTTGATGAGCGTGTCGCGTATCACCCCGCCCATCACAGCGCTGAACATGCCCATGATGGCGGCTATCTCCGGCCGCACGCCCAAGCGCAGCGCCTTCTCCACACCCAGTATCGTAAAGAAAGCAATACCTAAAGTGTCGAATAGCAAGAACGTGCGGCGCAGTTTCACCAGCCCTTTATAAAACAGGTACGCGATGACTACGCCGACGAGGATGGCATAGAGAAAGTAGATGTCGCCGACCCACACCAACGGGTAACTGCCGAGAATCATATCGCGGAGGCTGCCGCCGCCGATCGCCGTCACAAAGCCTGTGAAGCCCGCGCCGAACAAGTCGTCGTGCTTGTCTTGTATGGCCAGCGCGCCGGAGATGGCAAAGAAGAATGTGCCCAGCAACTCAAGTGTATATTGGATATCCACGGAGCAAACATACAAATTGTGATGGCATAAAATCGCGCGGCAGGTTGTGGTTGTGTTGATTTCATTTTACCTTTTAACCAACCAACCCTGTCCATGAACGCCTTCCGACTCTACAAACTCGACCACGAAATCGCCATTGAATACAATCAGGCGTACTATTCCATTTCCATACCCTGGGACGAACTTGTAAATCGCGACGACCTGCATACATACCTGTGCACATACGTGATGGCATGTGTCGCGGGAGGCGATGCAACCTACCTGCGCGGCAAAAAACTGCTCGCGCCTATCGGCACGCAAGAGATGTGGGCAGCGGGCGTCACCTACTACCGCAGCAAGGTGGCACGCATGGAGGAAGCCAAGGACAGCGGGGGCGGCAACTTCTACGACAAGGTGTACGACGCCGTGAGGCCGGAGATTTTTTTCAAAGCCACGCCCCATCGCGTGGTGGGACCCGGCGGACTCGTGGCCATACGAAAAGACTCCACGTGGGATGTGCCCGAACCTGAACTCACACTGTTCATAACCGCATCGGGAAAAATCGTGGGCTACACCATCGGCAACGACATGAGTTCGCGGAGCATAGAAGGGGAAAACCCGCTGTACCTGCCGCAGGCAAAAACGTATGATCGCAGCGCCGCCATCGGCCCATGCCTCTATGTTACGGACAATCCTTTGCCTCTTGAAACCAGTATCGATCTGAAAATTTCGCGCAAGGGAAAAGTGATGTTTGAAGGACTGGCCGACCTCGCGCAGATGAAACGCAAGCCCGAAGAGCTACGCGACTTTCTGTTTTCGCGCCTGCACCTTTCCACAGGGCTGCTACCTCATGACGGGCACGTGCCTGGTGCCCCGACCACACATTTACGCTTCAACGCAATGACGAAATTACTATTCGCATCGAGGGCATTGGTGAATTGGTGAATACGGTGGGTTAGCGCAATCAGAGCATCTGGCGCTTCTCGATAAATTCGCGGAATGTTTTCTTATACGAATCGCTGATGGGCAGCAGTGCCTGGCCGATTTGCACGTCACCCTTGTGGATTACATCGATGGCATCCAGCGCGATGATGTAAGAATTATGAATACGTATGAACTTGTCCGCCGGCAGTTGTTCTTCCAATGCTTTAAGCCGCTGCAGCGTCACTATTTTTTGTGTGCGGGTGTAAATGGTCACATAGTCTTTAAGCCCCTCCACATACAGGATGTCGACAAGCCGCACCTTCACCAGCTTGGTGCCGTCTTTCACGAAAATAAAATCGGGCACTTCCTTTGGCGCCGGCGTTTCGGCAACAGGTTGTGCTCCTTGTTGCTTGCGTTGGGTAGCGCGTTCAACGGCGCGCAGGAAACGTTCGAACGTAACGGGTTTCAGTAAGTAGTCCACCACGTCAAGGTCGAAACTCTCCAGCGCGTACTCGGAATAGGCTGTCGTAAGAATAACCAAGGGCTTATGCTGCAAAGACTTCAGCAGGGATATGCCCGTAATCTCAGGCATCTGAATATCAAGGAACAACAGGTCGATCGACTGCGTGCGAAGTATTCCAGTGCCTGCAACGGGTTGGCGCACGCTGAATGCAGTGTGAGGTATGGCACCTTTTTTACATATTCCGTAAGCAGGTTGCGGGCAAGAGGTTCGTCGTCAACGATAAGGCAGGTCACGACAACGATAGTTTCAACTGTACACTATAGCTGTCGGGCTGGTCGGACACGGCCAGCGTGTATTGCTCCGGGTAGCTGAGCTCAAGGCGGCGCTTCACGTTCTGCAGGCCGATGCCTGATTTCTCATGTCCGTCTTTTTTCACTTTCACTTTGCTATTTTCCACTTCATACGTACATGTACGACCATTGATGTGAATATGAACATTCACCCAAGAGTTATCGGCAGTGTTGCTCACGCCGTGCTTGAATGCATTTTCCAGAAAGGTAATAAAAATGAGCGGAGCGATCATCACCGACTCGGGGTTGCCTTCTACTTTGAAATTGACTGGTATCTGGTCGTTCAACCTCAGGCGCTCCAGATCGATGTAGTTCTGCATGTATTCAATCTCTTTGCTCAGCAACACTTTCTGGTGGTTGGAGTCGTAGATCATGTAGCGCATCATCTGCGAAAGCTTCGCCACAACCTCTGTTGTATTCGACGATTTGGTGTAGGCGAGATAGTACAAGTTGTTGAGCGTGTTAAAAAAGGAAATGCGGATTGATCTGCGCCTTCAGGAAGTTGAGTTCCGCGGTAAGCTTTTCATTTTCGACTTCCCTCTTTTTTGCTTCGAGCTCAAACCACTCTACGGCAAACCGGAGCATCGCCACGAAGAAACTGATGAGCAGTGTGACCGCCACAATCTGCACGATAAACAAATTGGAATAAAAGAATTCCACCTTATGCGAAAACCCGTCGACAAGCGAGCGTTGCAGGTAGACCCGGAGAGCGATCAGTAAAGCAAATGGCACCGAAAACTCCAGCATATACCGCCAGACATTCTTTGTTCTCAGAAATCGGGGAAGCGTGATGAAGTAATTGAAATAGGCAGTGAGCACGATGAAGAACAACTGCAGCCCCAGTGATATGAGCAGGCCTGCCCACTCCCATCCGCGGTCGCGTTGAAACACGGTGACCTGATACAGGTTGAACGACAGGTACACCAACCAGAAGGACAGGTGCAGCAGCAGTACGCGATTACGTTGAATGAAGGGTTGCATAGTGTGACTACTAACAGTAAAGGTAGCCCGCTATGTTCAGAACGTTTGCCGTTAGAATCATTTTTCTACCGTTAGGCCAAACCACTCGATAACCCGGCCAAAAACAGGGATTCTATGGCCTGTGACGGAGTTGTCGAATATTCGTTGGAACGGTCGATCAAATGCGGGCAAACATCTAATAGGGCTTCTGCCACGGAAACAAACTCCTTCATTTGCAGTTTAATCGAAGTGGCGGGCTTCCGCCAAACGTGGGTTTAGGTAACAATCAATAACAAACAAATGAAAAAAACATTACTTGCCATCCTCCTCCTCAGTAGCGTGGTAGCAGTCGCACAGGAAACGTGGCTATGAGAAAGGAAATGGAAAGATTTCAGGAACCGTGATAGACGGAGAAAACAATCAGCCCGTGGAGTTTGCCACCATCGCGCTACACTCCCCGGCGACACTGAAAAGCCCGTTGATGGCACGGTGTGCGACGATAAAGGAAAATTCATGATCAAGAATGTAGGCGTCGGCACTTACAAAGTGGTGGTGTCATTCATTGGTTACGAAACACAAATATTCGACGTGGTGATTGCCGACGGCAAAGACGACGCCGATCTCGGCACTGTGAAGCTGGCATCCAGTTCCAAGGTTCTTGGAGAAGTAACGGTGGAAGGACAGAAAGAACTTATCGAAGAGCGTGTTGACCGCACCATCTACAACGCCGAACACGACGCCACTGCTAAGGGCGGCGACGCCACAGACGTGCTGAAGCGCGTGCCCATGCTCGCCGTCGATATGGATGGTAACGTATCGCTGCGCGGAAACTCCAACATTCGTGTGCTCATCAATAACAAACCCTCCACCATCGCAGCCAGCAGTGTGGCCGATGCGTTGAAACAAATTCCCGCAGATCAGATCAAGAGCGTGGAAGTGATCACATCTCCATCGGCGAAGTACGACGCCGAAGGTTCCGCCGGTATCATCAACATCATTACCAAAAAGAACACGCTACAAGGCCTTACCCTCATGGTCAACGGCAGCGCCGGTATGCGCGGATCGAACCTCGGTCTTAACGGTAACTACCGCCAGGGCAAAATGGGTTTCTCACTCGGCGGATGGGGTCGCGCCAATTATAATGTGAACGGCGCTTTTGAAAACAACCAGACCACATTTTCCGATTCTGACAACGATGGTATAAATGATCTGAAATTGAGCACCATCCAGAGCGCCGACACACGCAATGAGAACCTGTTTGGCAACTATACATTCGGTTGGGATTGGGACATCACCAAGAACGACTTCGTGATAGCGTCTGTTCGCTACGGCCTGCGCAACGGCAACAACTACCAGGATAATCTGCTGTCCCAATCATTCGAGAATGATGTAGCCACCGGCACTTCGCTTCAAAAAGTAAAGACCACCGACCAGTCGGGCACGGTTGACGTGAACCTGACGTACACCCACCTTTATGCTAAGCCTCAGAAAGAACTAAGCGTATTGGCATCGTACAGCCGCAACAACCGCACAAACGACTTTGAACGACTTGTATTGGAAGGTTCCAACGCTTCAACACTCAATAACAATGACAGCTACAACGAAGAAATGACCATCCAGGCCGACTACCAGTCGCCCATTGGCAAAACACAGTTGGTCGAATTTGGCGGAAAGGAAATTCTCCGCAAAGTGTCGAGCGAGTACCAATACTTTTTTGCCGACGACCAGGGTGTGTACCAACCAAGCACCGACGTAAGTCAAAGCAACACCTTCAACTACGAACAGAATGTAATGGCCGGCTACCTGCGTACACGATCTCTTTGCCGAAATCGTACAGCCTGAAGGCAGGCGCCCGCTATGAATACACAACCATCGACGCCAGCTTCAAGAAAGAAGAGGAAGTAACCATACCATCGTACGGCGTGCTCGTGCCCAGTGTCAACTTCAGCAAGAAACTGAAGAATGGCAATACGCTGAAGGCTTCTTACAACAGGAGAATTCAACGCCCTTCAATCCAGTTCCTGAACCCGAATATCCAGGGCTCAAACCCTTTGAACATTACGGTGGGCAACCCGAACCTGCAGCCTGAATACACCAACAACTACGAACTGTCGTACAGCACCTTCATTAAAGGTACCACGCTGAACTTCTCAACCTTTGCACGGCAAACTAACGACGCTATACAGAGCATACGCACCAACACGGGCGACACCATCCGTACCGACTATCTCAACATCGGTAAAGAAGACGCCTATGGCACAAGCCTGTTTGCCAACGTAAACATCGGTGGCAAGCTGACCCTGAGTGGCGGCGGCGATGTGTATTACGCAGTATCTCGACA
>JAAURZ010000083.1 GCA_012031955.1 Bacteroidia bacterium | reverse complement strand
TGGCTAGACCGCGTGTTGGATGCTTTATTTCACCCCCAAATAAGCCATCTTTGCGCCATGCAATTGAAAAATGATTTGCTGCTGCGGGCGGCGCGTGGTGAGAAGACGGAGCGAACCCCCGTGTGGCTTATGCGGCAGGCGGGGCGCGTGTTGCCGGAGTACAGAGCAGTACGCGAAAATGTGAAGGACTTCAAAGCCCTGGTAAAAACGCCGGAGCGTGCCACAGAGGTGACGATCCAGCCCGTTGACATACTCGGCGTTGATGCTGCTATCATTTTTCCGACATACTCGTGATTCCCGATGCCATGGGCCTGCCCTACGAAATGGAAGAAAGCCGGGGCCCCGTGTTCCCAAAGAAAATCGAGCAACCTGCCGACCTCAATGCGTTGCATGTCGCCGAACCGGGCGAACTACAATATGTGCTCGATGCCATCGCACTCACAAAAAAGGAACTCAACGGACGCGTGCCGCTGATTGGTTTTGCCGGCGCACCCTGGACGATTTTCTCGTATATGGTGGAGGGCGGCGGCAGCAAGACTTTCAGCAAAGCAAAAAAATGCTTTACACCGCGCCCGATATGTCGCACCGTTTGCTCGACATGATCACGCAAAGCACCATTGCTTATCTCAAGGGACAAATTGCTGCAGGCGCCGACATCGTACAGGTGTTTGATTCCTGGGCCGGCATTCTCGGGCCTGGTCAATACAGTGAGTTTTCTCTTCGCTATATTTCCAGAATCTGCGACGCCATTTCAGAAGTGCCCACCATCGTGTTTGCAAAAGGAGCTTTCTTCGCGCGCGAAGCAATGAACAAGCTTTCGTGCAACGTAGTGGGCCTCGACTGGAATATGGACATAGGAGAGTCCCGTTCCTTGATGCCCGACAAGGTGCTGCAAGGCAACCTCGATCCATGCGCACTTTATGGGTCTGCAAAAGACATTGAACGAGAAACAAACGCGATGCTCAAGCAGTTTGGAGGTCGCAAACACATCGCAAACCTGGGCCATGGTTTATACCCCGACATCTCGGTGGATGCTGTAAAATGTTTCGTAGAAACGGTCAGGAACCACACTTACTGATCATTTTGCGTGCGCTGATAAGCATACTGATCGCACTCACTTCGCACCAACTGGTCGCGCAAGACTCGCTGCAGGTGCTCGGGGCAGAAGCCATCAGCCGCCTGATGCCGTCGTCTATAAAAGGTCTTAGCAATGCTTCGGATACGAAGGCAAAGCTTATTACACTGGGTGATATGAAATACGCCATGGCTGAAAAAACTTTCGGCGTAGGTAGAAAATCAATACGACTGATGTTGTTCGACTATGGCGCTGCTCCGGTTATGCTTCTCCAAACGAGACGGTCGTGGTCGGGCTATGTGGCCGTAAGTTCCGATTCGCTGGTAAGGCGGCCATACAGTCATCCATACTACACAGGCTGGGAGACTACGACACCCACAGATACGCAGATTGTGTTGATTGTGCACGACAGATACGTGCTTGTTGCCGGGAGTCAGCATGCCGGGCAGGAAGGCGTGATGGATGCCATCCGGCAAGTCGACTTCAAAAAATTTCCGCACTAGTTACTCGCTTCGCAGCGACTTCACCGGGTTTACCACTGCAGCCTTGATGGACTGGTAGCTTACTGTCAGCCACGATATCACCAGGGCCGTTGAACCGGCAATCAGAAATGTTGTGGCGCTGATGTTGATACGGTATGCGAAATTATCCAGCCATTGATCCATAATGTACCATCCCACCGGCACCGACAACACAAACGCGATGACTATGAGCCTGGTAAAGTCTTTACTCAGCAAGTACACCACGCCGCCAACAGAGGCACCCATCACTTTGCGTACGCCAATCTCCTTGGTTCGCAGGTTGGCGGTGTAGGCAGCCAAACCGAACAGCCCTACACAGGCGATGATGATGGCGATGCCGGCAAACACGCCAAAGATTTCGCCCGCCCGCTTTTCGGACTCGTACAGGTTTTGCAGATGCTGGTCCATGAACAAATATTTAAAGGGCTGCCCGGGCGCGAATTGATGCCATAGTTCCTCCAGCGCACCAAGTGCAGCTTGCGTTTCGCTTCCTTTTATGCGCACGTAGCTGTAGCCCAGGCCGCCACCAAAGCTTTCGTTGCTCAGTATCGTAAGTGGCGTTATCTCGTCGCGTAGCGACTGAAAGTTGAAATTACCGATCACGCCTACAATGGTGTAGGGTACCATGATGGTACCGTTGGCATTTCTCTGAACCTGCACCAGCTTCTTGCCGATAGGGTCTTTGATGCCCATCACCCGCACGGCTGCCTCATTCAGCATGATGGACAGGGTGTCGTTGGTTTCGCGTGAAAATGATTTTCCCTCCAATATTTCAAAACCCACCATGTTCACGAAGTCGTCGTCGATTACCATCGATTTGGTAGTGAGTACCTCGTCGGAGCCTTCCGGTGTAAACTGCGACCCAAAAAAGTCCTGCTGCCGGCCCAACAGAGAAAACGAGCCGCCTGCGCCCACCACGTTGGGGATGCGTCGCACTTCTTCCATAAATGTGACTGCTTGTTCATTGAGTGCATTGGCCCGCTCAACCACCACGATGTTGTCGTGATCGTAACCAAGTGCCTTGTTTCGCATGTACGTCATCTGGTCGTTCACTACCATGGTACCCACAATCAGCACAATGGATATAAAGAATTGAAAGACAACAAGTCCGTTTCTCAGCCAGGCGCCTTTCGCCTGACCGCTGAAATTTCCCTTCATCACAACCACGGGATTAAAGGCCGACAGGAAGAATGCGGGATAACTTCCGGCCAGCGCGCCCACGCCGAGTGCAAATGCAAGAAGGAGCAGCATGGCGAGCGGCGAAAAATGAAAATCCGAGTGCTTTTCCTGTAAGGTCATTAAAGGCCGGCAAGAGCAAATTGGTTACGACAAGCGCAAGCATCATCGCCAGCAGGCTGATGAGAATGGATTCGACCAAAAACTGAAAGATGAGCTGGCCTTTTTTGGAACCCATCGTTTTGCGGACGCCGACTTCGCGCGCGCGCTCAGCCGAGCGCGCTGTTGAGAGATTCATGAAGTTGATGCAGGCGATCGTCACAATCAATACAGCAATGGAGATGAGGAAGTACACGTAGTTGATATTTCCTCCCGGTTTCATCTTGGCTTCAATGTTGGTGGGGTCGAGGTGAATGGAAGCGAGTGGCTGAAGGAAATAGCGGTAACCGTTGCCTTCGCGCTTATAATCGGCCCACGCCTTGCCAAGGTCGCGCTCTATCTGTGCAGCTGCGTAGGTGTCTACCATTTTCGGGAATTTGGCTTCCAGTGCGGCGGCATCGGCGCCAGGCTTAAGCAGCACATAAGTGTGCGCAGAAAATGAAATGTAGTTCACTTGTCGCCCAAAAGGAAAGCTATTCCACGAAAAGAGAAAGTCAAATTTGAAGTGCGAGTTGTCGGGAATGTTTTCCGACACACCTGTTACTTTAAATTCGCCAAAGCTGGTTGTCATCGTTTTACCAATCGGGTCGTCATCGCCAAAATAGCGCTTTGACGTTTCCTCGGTGATTACCATGTCGTTCGGGTTAAGCAATCACCGTCTGCCTGTCGCCTTTCAATAGTTTTACACTGAATACATCGAAGAACGAAGAATCGGCCGACATTACATTGTTCTCCTCAAATTGCTTTTCGTCTCCCTTTTGCGTTTGGTAGCTAACCAGCACATTGTTGAAAGGTCCGCCCATGCGTGTAACCGTTTCTACTTCAGCAAAATCTTTTTCGATGGCGTCGGCGAATGAGTGCGGTATAACAGCATAAAAGGTAGCATGCGTGGGATACTTGCGCTCGAGTGCAATTTTGAAAATACGGTCGGCGTTCGTGTGAAATTTGTCGTACGAGAATTCGTCCTGCACGAACAGAAGGATCAACAGGCAACTGGCCAGGCCTACGCTCAGACCAACAATGTTGATGACAGAATATACACGCTGCTTCAGCAGGTTTCGGATGGCGATTTTGAGGTAATTCCTGATCATAGCCGGTCGGTTTTTTTTAAGGTATTCGTCCAAGGCACGACAACAGACATGCCATTGCGCCGGAGCGCGAAAAGCACCCTGAAAGAGCAAAATACCGAAATTTGGGGTGTCCGGTCGGGCGACCAGATGTCCGCGAGCGAACAAAAAAAGGGCCGTTTCCGGCCCTCTCTTGTATTCGTTAAATGTAGCTGCTACTTGGTCAATTTTTCTTTGTCGAGATCCAGAACTACCGGGGCTGCAATGAAAATCGAGGAGTAGGTACCCACTATAATGCCGATGAACAGCGCGAACGAGAATCCGCGCAGCACCTCGCCGCCAAATATCAACAGCACGATCACCACCACAAGCGTTGTGCCTGCCGTGATGAATGTGCGCGACAGCGTGTCGTTGATGGCGTCGTTCACAATCTTCGCCTTTTCGTGCGATGTACCGAGATTGAAGTATTCGCGAATACGGTCGAAGATGATCACCGTGTCGTTGATGGAGTAACCGATGATGGTGAGCACTGCCGCCACGAACACCTGGTCTATTTCAAAAGAGATTCCAAACACATTGGCGATGGCGAAGGCGGCAAACACAAACAGCGTGTCGTGGATGGTGGCTACGATAGCGCCCGTGCTATACTGCCATTTACGGAAGCGAATGAGGATATACAAGAATATACCTATGAGGGAGAACAAGCTGGCCTTCCACGCCGAGTTCTTGATATCGTCCGCAACGGTTGCGCCCACTTTTGTTGAACTGGAAATGGTAAAATGATCCTTGTCTATTCCTGCATCGTTGGACACGAACTTCTTGTTGCTGATTCGCTCCAGGCCGCTTACAAGTGCCTGCTTCACCTTTTCGTCCGCGTCATCAGAGTCGTCGTCGATGAGGTAGGAAGTAGTCACTTTCACCACATTGTTGCCATCATAGTTTTTCACCTCGGTGCTGGCATTTTCGAAACCTTTGGTCAATTCCACTTTCATGGTTGTGGCCACAACCGGTTCGTTAAACGACACGACGTAGGAACGTCCGCCTTTGAAGTCGACACCCATGTTGAGTCCTTTCACGAAAAGAAGGGCGAAGCCGATTGCTATTACAGCGCCGGAAATTCCATAGGCCATTTTGCTGTTCTTGACAAATTCAAAGCGCCGGCGCTTTTCACCAACTTGGCGAGCGGTGTTTCAAAAGAAATTTTGCTTTCGTCGCCGCGGCGCGTCATCCATTCAATAAACACGCGCGACACATACACGGCGGAGAAGAAGGATGTGACGATACCGATCATGAGCACGGCGGCGAAACCTTTGATGGGTCCCTGGCCGAGTATGAAGAGAAAGAAACCGGTGATAAGCGTGGTAAGGTTTGAGTCGAAGATGGTGCCGAAGGCACGCTTGTAACCGGTGTTGATGGCGTCGCGAAGTTTTCGTCCGTGTGCCATTTCTTCTTTGATCCGTTCGTAGATAAGTACGTTGGCATCGACGGCCATACCCATGGTGAGTACGATACCTGCGATGCCGGGCAACGTAAGTGCGGCACCGATGGTGGGTTGCGCCAGAATGCCAAGTATGAAGAAGATGTTGAACAACAGCGCCAGGTTGGCCACAAAGCCACCTTTGGAATAATAACCAACCATGAAGATCACGACAATCGCGAGGCCGCAGGCAAGGGAAATGAAGCCCTGCCGTTGAGCAAGTGCGCCAAGCGTGGGGCCGATGATAGCTTCTTCAACGATGCGCGTAGGTGCAGGTAGCGAGCCGGCTTTCAGCACGTTGGCAAGGTCCTTTGCTTCGTCAGTTGTGAAATTGCCCGAGATCTGTGAGTTGCCGGTGGGGATTTCACCATTCACGTAAGGGGCGGAGTATACCGTGTTGTCAAGCACAATGGCTATTCTTCCTTTCGGCGTCTGGCTTGCTGCCGCCGCCGTCATTTTCGCCCATGTGCGTGTGCCGGTTGCATTCATTGTCATGGTTACGGCCGGCCTTTGATATTCGTCGGTGTCGTTGCGGGCGTCGTTGATAGCTTCTCCGGTCAGTTTTGGTTTGCCGTTTCTTCCAATGTCAATGAAGTATAATTCGAGCGCCTCGCTGTTGGTCTGGTTCTTTTCAGGTTTGTTAGCCCAGTACACGCCTACGTTGCGTGGCAGCATGCTCCGGATGTCCTGACGTTTGATGATACGATTGATCTCGGCGGTGTCTTTAAGTTCATATCGGAATGCGCCGGGAGGGACGCTTAAACTGTAGATCGGCGACACGTTCATGTTCTGCAGCGAGTCCAGGCCAGTGGCCGAGCTGTCGGTTGCGGACTCCAATTGCTGTTCCAGTTGCGAGCCGGTTGTGTCAGCGGCGGTATCTGCTTGCAGTGACGAGAGATCCTTTGTTTCTGTCTTGGGTGCCACGGCTTGCTTCTGTTTGTTCTCCTTCACCAGCTTGTCGTTGATGGCAATGATGGATGAAGAAATCGTGTTGGGCTCGATCACGTCCCAGAATTCAAGTCGCGCGACACCTTGCAGGAGTTTGCGCACCCTGGCCGGATTGTCGGCGCCGGGTATTTCGATCTGAATGCGGCCGGTGCCTGGCAATCGCTGGATGTTGAAAGACGCAGTACCGAATTGATCAAGACGGTTTTTGAGAATCGTGAACGACCGGTCGATGGCGCGTTCTACTTCATTCTCCACCACGTCGATGACTTCGTCGTCGGAGCTGGTGATGCTGATGCGCTCGCGCGTGAGGGTCGAAGTGAATACGCTGGCCAGCTTCGTATCGGGATTGTCCTGGCGGAAAGCCCGGAAGAACAGGGTGGTGAACGACTCCTGGCTTTCTCGTTGCATCGTGCGTGCCTTGTTGATGGCGCGCAGCAGCGAGGAGTCCTGGCTGTTGCCACTGAGTCCCTTAATGATATCCACCGGCGACACCTCCAGGGTGGCGTGCATACCACCTTGCAAGTCGAGACCCAGCGAAAGCTCGTTGTCTTTTACTTCCTTGTAGGTGTACTCCTTCAGTCCGAAGAAATTGTACACGGGCTTGTTCCAGACCGAGTCGATGTAATTTTGCTTTTTCTGCAGGTCGACAACGCCGTCGGTGCCGGTAGCATATTGCTCGGCGTCGTTCTGAATTCCCTGCGCTATGTAGGTGAATGAGAGATAGTACAAACACAATGCGGTAACTACCGCAGTGAGCACTATTATGAATCCTTTGTTTTGCATATTGATTACTGATGTTGATTTAGGTACTCTTTTGAATAAATGCGGAAGGCCCGGAGATTACTTTCGTCGCCGGGTTTTGGTGTCGAACAGAATGCCTCAGGGTGCGTTGGGAGAAATGAGTGTACGGAATAGCGTGTGGAAGAGCTTTCCGATATAAAGTGGAATGCGATCCTGCGGATAGTCGATGTCGACATCTTCAAACAGGATTTCCTGAATACAAAACGACTCGTGGTTGATTTCAACCTGGGCCGACGCCGCGGGCAATGACCCTGCCGGTTGCGAGATAAATGCCTGGTTATCGTCGTCGGCCTGCTGATCGCCGTTCTGGGTTTCTTGCCTTACTTCGTTCTTTACTTCCTTCTTCGCATGGGCGGCTGCCTGGAAGTAAAACAGTTGGCCAAAAATGATCACCATGGCAGTGAAAACGCCGAAAATGACGGTTCCAATGCGGATTTTGTATTTGCTCACGGTGTTCATAAGGCCTACAAAAGTAGACATTTGCCTCTAATTTGCAAGCCCGGCAAGGTGCCCCTGAAGGGCCAGCGAAATGAAGTCTATGGCGCGCTGAAAGTGGCGGTTGTTTGGGATCACCAGGTCTGCCTCGTGCATCAGCGGTTTGATCAGCCGCTCATACACCGGCATCACATGATACTCGTAGCGATACAGCACATCGTTGAGGTCGTAGCCGCGCTCTTCGTTGTCGCGCCTTATGCGGCGGCTCAGCTTCAGGTGGTCCTGCGCTTCGATGAAGATGCTCAGGTCCAGCTCGTGGTCTATTTCCGGAAAGTATTGTATGAAGAGACCCTCCACAACAAGTATAGGGGCGGGCTGCAGCGTAATGGTCGCCGCCTCCGCTTTGGGGTTGTTAAAAGTGTACTCTCTCAGCGTGACGGTTTCGCCGCGTTTCAGCCGGAGGATGTGATCGTGAAATCGTTCTCTGTCGATGGAGGTGGGCAAATCGAAGTTGACGACGCCGTGTTCGTCCACCAGTTGCTCTGGAAGGTCCTTATAATAATGATCTTGCGAAACCAGGCACAAAGCGCCAGGCTTCAATTGCGTAGCGAGTCGCTG
>JAAURZ010000082.1 GCA_012031955.1 Bacteroidia bacterium | reverse complement strand
ATTCTCTCCCAACCCCACGATGGAATCGGCCTGCAAAGTTTGAAGCACATGGTTGTCGCCGTCGAGCACAATCCACTCGTCGCCCTTGCGGCCTTCGACCTTGCCGTCGGCAGAAATAGTAAGTTCGCGATAGACGGGCTCAACAGCTACCTTACCTTCGCGATCGATCAGTCCGAGGTTTCCATTTTGATGGATGACGGCGAAGTTCTTTTGAAACGGTTCAATACGATCGATAGTGAAAGGCACCACCTGGCGGCCGTCTTCGGTGTAGAGCGCAATCTTGCCATCATTGTTTTCTACAGCGAAGCGGAGGCTGCCCAGCGGCCACATGTTCTTATGAATTACCGGTATCAGCACCCTGTTGTCGAGGTCAATCAACCCATAAGCAAAGCGATTGGTCATCTTCTGGATGGCGATGGCACGCATGCCCGAAATTTTGAGACCGTCGTAAGCAAAAGGGATAAGCACCTTGCCACCAGTGGTGATGCAGCCGGCCAGTGCATTCACCTTGCCGCTGTTCTTCATGAAGGCGACCAGGTGCGTGCCCTCTCCGGGCAGCAGGTTGGTGTAGAGCGGCTTGGTGATACGGTTGTTGCTCATGTTAATGAGGCCCCACTTGCCGTCGAGTTTATAGCCGGTAACGCCGGCGGTCGTGCTGAAAGCACCTTCCGACCAGCCCAGTGCTTCGTACTCGGCGGGAATAATCACCTTGCCGTTGGCGTCTTTGAGGCCCACCTTTCCATTCACTTCAAAAACATCATAGATCTCTGCACAGCACACACCGGCCACACACACGAAGACCCACGTCCACAAGAATCTGCTCATGAAGGCAAAAATAACGATGGCGCAGGAGATATGTAAATTAACGGAGACCGGAAGTCAAAATTCCCGGTGGTGGTGAGTGGTAGGGTTGCGACTTGTAAGATCGCCTTGCCCACGATGCACAAACCCGAAGTTCATTGCTCCCAAGGATTAATTGCAGTTAAATCCGGGTATACTCTTAAAATCTTTTGTGTTTCGCGTCACTAGTGTACAGTTGTAGATTATCGCGGTTGCCGCTATAATGGCATCCGGAAGTTTTGCTTTGTGAGCTTTTCGGATATCGGCTGTCTTGAGCTTGATTGAACGCTCCAGCTCAATAACAATTGCATCGCTAACGAAATTGTGAATAATGTCAACGTCCCTTTCAGTGGCTGTCTTCCAACAAAGTAGTTCGATTTCGGTTATCACGGAAATACATGGGAAACCGTCGATCAGCAGTCTGTCTATGAATCTTTCGGCGGAAGGAGGGAATAGCTGTTGCAAATAATATATCGCCGTATTGGTATCCCAGAGAATACTTTACTCCCATCCGTTTCTCAGTTCGTTCAATTGTTCATCGATGGCGCTTATAGGTTGTTTGGTCATGGCTCCCTTGTGCCGATCAGACCAATGGCTATGTGAGGGCAACTCGCTTTCATTGCGTACGCGAATAAGCTGAAGAAGTTCCAAGTCTTGTAAGAGCTTCATTGCCTTTTCGTTGATGATGTCAATGGTTACGGTCTTAATCATACCAAACGTTCTTTAGAACCCAAAGATAGCGCTCGAACGGGTAAGTTCCGAATGTTGAATCGGGATAGTAGAGGTCAAAATGGTTAAACTTGACAAGTGCAGTGTCTGGTTCACTAAAAGTACTTCTGTGGTATTTGGGAGAACATGAAATGAGCATAACAGAACCATACCCAACTGAATGCCAATTGCGTCGTCCGTTTTTACCAACTACTTTCGAGGTACGAATTCCATCTGTCTAAAAAACAATTATTCGCTAATGAAACTGTTTGGCTTCACCAGGGATAAACCATTCAATATAACTGACGAGGACCGAGAGTGGACTGAGTCGTCGTTTAAATGGTTGCTGGACGTGTATGGGTATCCGGCGTTCGGCGGGGATCAGGTGAGGTTCAGTCCAGATTATTTTCCGCGGTACTCTGAAACAGACGCCCGGCAGATTGAACATCTCCTTGACGACTTGTGCGCCATCCTCCAACTTGACAGGACCAGAGTATCGTTCGAGTTGTTTGAAGATATGAGGGACGCAGTCGGCATTCCTTTTGCAACCGAGGGAAGTGCCACTGATACCGCGTTAGAAACAAGCTCAGGACATTATAAAATCCTTGTTGCGAAAAGCATCATTAAGAGACCTGGTAAACTACTCGCTAATTTGATACATGAATTTATCCATATACGCCTTCAGGAAGATAAACTGCCATACGATACTGGTGACGACACCGACTTGTTTGTTTACATCGCGGCAGTGTACTTTGGTTTCGGCGTCATTCTCGTGCAAAACCTGACCGATTCAGGCAGAAAAAACAATGGACTGTGGGAAACAAAATGGCACTATGTATCAGAGATGCCACAAGAAGTGTTGCTCTTCGCCTTAGCGGTCTATTTGCGCATAGCCGGAAAAAATCAGGCGGAATGGACAAACGATTTTCCAACAGACATGGCGAAAAGCCTTGCTCAGGCAGGTGAGTTATTGAAAAAAGAGCCGGGGGAAATACTCAAAGAAAACTTTCTGAGGTATATCCGGACGACCGAGGTGCTAATGAGAACTATGGAGGCAAATCAATTTGATGCGTGCGCGGAATTGGGTCAGAAGTTACTGTTCCTCGCCGACGATAACGCAAAGCGCTCTTCTGTTTATAACAACTTGGGTTATGCGTATCAACGCACTGGTGAATTTAGTGCAAGCTTGGAGTATTTTGCCAAGGCGCAAGAGCTTGATCCTGCTTTCGCGTATCCATATGATAACATGGGTTATTCGTTGATCCGTATGGGTAAATTGGAAGAAGGCAAGAAGCATATCGACTTGGCGCGTGCAACAGGCAACAACCACGAAGGCTATACCAATCGAAACCTGGCGTTGTATTATGAACAAAAAGGCGATTCGCTAAAGGCGGAGGAACTCTACCTGGAGGCACTCGACCACTCTAACGGCCAGGTTGATTTGCTGGAGTTTCACTATGCGCAGTTTTTGATTGGACAGACGAGGGCGGAAGAGGCCAGACAATTTCTTGATATTGCTTTGGAGAGGGGAGAGCCGGAGGCAATTATCTTCAACGAGTCAATCAAAGAATAAACCAATCCACACAACATTTATTCATCAAGGGGACCCGCAGATCGTTATATGACTTGCTTAACTGGACGATGAATGGGCATGTCAAAAGAGGAGATAGTTGAAGACTTCCCGGAAGTGAGCCTTGATGATGTGAACACCTGTCTCTTGTTCGCGGCCAAGAGAGCGCCGGTTAAGAGCCAGGGAGTGAAATCTTATCAGGTGGACTGTCATCCCCCGACCCATTCAAGCAACACCATCCCACCAACTTTCTTTTTATATTGCCTGTTGAAGCCAGTTTATGAATGTTCGCCTTAAGCCAGCACAGAAAGTAAAAATCCTGAACGCCAATGATCTCTATACGATCATGCAGCATGTATTGCTTCGCGAAAATAAGATTCGGCGCAACCGCGAACACTTCTGGGTTGTTGGCCTCAACAACGCAAACACAATCCTATTCATCGAGTTGGTAAGCCTCGGTGCCTCCAACCGCGTGCAGGTGGCGCTCCGGAGGTATTCCGCGTGGCAATTTATAAGTTGGCAAGCAAGGTGATACTTGTGCACAACCATCCATCAGGCGTACTCAAAGTGTCGGAGGCTGACCGGCTGTTCACCGCTCGTATGATGGCAGCCAGTGACCTCATCGACATTGCGTTGCTCGATCATCTTGTAATCACAGAAACGAAATACCTCAGTTTCGGAGGTGAAGGTGTCATGAGGGAGCTACATAATCTTGATAAAGTTATGCTGGCGGCAAAGGAGAAGGGACTGCTGCAACAGGCTGTGAAAGACGCGAAGAAGGAATGGAAAGTCGAGCAGGCAATAAAAATGAAGAGGGAAGGATTGTCGGTTGAAACGATTGTATCGATAACGGGCCTGAAGAAATCAGAAGTGCACAAGTTGTGACCGGTAAATATATCAATGGTTATTGATTTTGCGTTTTAGGAATTTAACGTCTCCCGCATCGAAAGAAAGCACCGAGGGAGATACACTACGACAAGCGATGAAAGCAACACTTTTTTTTTGTATTACCACTCCTCACAACCATCGCCCGCGCGCAGGAGGAGTCTTTCACCTTCAAACCCATGCTGCAGCCGGGAATGACTTACCAGCTTGAACAGATCAACTCAAGCGAAGCGGTTATGAACTTTACCGGCGACGACGACATGACCGCTTTTATGCAGGCGAAAGTGGGCAAACTGCCTGTGAAGATATTCAACAATCAGAAAAACGCCGGTTACTATTCGTACGAAAGCCCGTGCGAAAGATTTGCCTTTTGTGGCCGTGTATGGCGCGGCCACCCGCACCATAGAAACGAACGGACAAGTGCGTAAAGGAAAGAACCCACTGGAAGGAGCAAACATCGACGGTGTGCAGGTTGCCGATGGAAGCATACACATCAAAGGTGTGCAGGGCAAATCGGTGGAGCAGCAGACGCTGGCGCAGGTGGGCGACAACCTGAGTGGAATGATTCACTTCATCGTCTTTCCAGAAACGCCCATGCATTTGAATGATACCTTCGAACAACGCAAACCCATGTCGATTCCAGTTGTAGGCGCTGAGCCCGTGCCGGTTGAATTCATGTTTCATTGTACACTCATGTCTGTGCAAGACAGCGTCGCAAATTTTGACGTGCGCGTATCGGTGGAGTTGGAAGAGCCGACCGACCAGTCGGGCATTACCATTGCCGGAGACGGTACCGGCAAGATACAGTTCAATCTGCAATACGCATACACACAACTGGCGGAGATAAACATGTATGCAAACCTCGAGGTGGATCTACCAACTGGAAAAGCAACATCGCGGGTGAACTATGTTAACAAGTTATACACGAAAGTTGATGGCAAATAGGTTAGTTCAACAATGACTTAATGCAGATGAGGAAATACTTCTGCCTCAATTTCCTGCTTTTACCGATGCTCGTGCACTCGGTGCCTTCATCCGCGCAGCATCGGAACCAGCATGTTGATGTACGCATTCACGCAAGCCCGTTTATTGAATTCTCGTTGCATCGGCCCACCGCCTACTACGAATTATGGATCACCAACAGGTCGCGCGATTCGTTGTCTTTTCGGCACTCACAATCGAGGGAGAGAGGAGCCATCACATTTACCTTTCCGCGAAAGCGAATGAGTTCGCAAGCCGATGGGCCGTCACCACCGGAGTTGGGGACGGTACTACCCTGCCACCCGGTGCGAGCGCAGTACGCTATGTCGAACTTGAAATTCCGGCAGATCACTCCGATGAGAAGTTAAGTCATAGGCTTGTGTTCAGCGATGGCTCCGGCAACATTCACACCTGGACCGGAAAATCAGTCACAGCGATGCTGGCCAGATCGCCGGCGCTGGGCGCGCCACTGAAGGGTGGGCCATGGGTCGCCGTGTACAGCCCCGACTGGGTGCGAGGCCATCGGCGTGTGATCTACACCACCGCAGGCCAACCGCACATACCGGGTCGCTATGCGATAGACTTCATCAGGCTAAATGACAAGGGGCAATATGCCGTGCCGAACACAGACAGTGTGCGCAACTGGCTGGGATATGACGCACCCGTGCTGGCTGTTGCGGACGGCGTGGTGACGTCTGTGCGCAACGACTTTGGTGAGAGCGCAACGCTGTCTGGCCACGTGCAGCCAGGGGCGGCAGACGCCACGGGAAATTACATCTCCATCAAAATAGGGGAGCGCCGGTTTGCCTTCTATGAACATCTGAAGCCGGGCAGCATCGCCGTGAGACCTGGCCAACGTGTGAAAAAAGGCGATGTGATTGCCTTGGTTGGCTTCACTGGTCAGAGCACGGGGCCGCATCTTCACTTTCATGTGGCCGACACTGATTCTCCTTTGGGCGCAGAGGGCATACCATTTGTGTTCGAGCAATTCGACCTGCTTGGCAACTATCCAGACATGGATCAACTTGGCCGCGCGCGTTGGTTGTTATACACCTCCAACATCGCGCCGTGGCGAAATAACGAACGCCCCGCGCCCAACCAGGTGATTGCTTTTACTGAATGAGGTGACTAGATAAAAATCAGAATCAAAGCCAACGCCAGTCCCGCGAGCACAAAATACATTCCTTTGCGGAAGAGGTCTGTCTTGGGTATAAACATCCAAAAAGACGACACCACAAAAAACAGCAGCGACAATCCAAAGAAGATGTTCAGGAAGAACAAAGGCTGGTTAGTGTTGGCCTTGTGCAGTTGCGTGAGTTTATTGAGCACATAAGGAAGTTCCTTTACCTGGTACGATGCCATACCCGTGGCTTTGTCGTACGTGCCAGTTTTGAATTTCGTCAAGGTGCCCTCCTCGCTGTCTATCTTGAAATCGCGTATGCGCAGTTCGCGTCCGAGTTCTTCGGCGCTCAGGTTAGGTGCGAGTTCGCGGTCGATGTGTTTCTCTACCTTTAAAAAATCAGTGCTCCTGAAAATCATCACGATGCCGCTGATGGCATAAACGGCCATTATGCCAGCGAGGAAAAAACCAAGATAGCGGTGGTATACCCGCATGGTGTTGTTTACATTCATAGTAATTTATCGGAAAATCGAAGTGCAAAGAAAACGAGTTACGGCAATCGCGGCGCATATTGGAGTAGAAATGTTTTGGGTACTCGACCATTTGGGTAAATGGATCGATAAGTTCGGACCGCGGATACTAGATGATATTGCGATTAAATCCGGCGAGTTATTAAATTCAAGTCGGTGATTGCCTTTCGACATTTGACATATCAATCGGGTGAAGATCCCGAAACCGTTTTCAGCAGGCTCAAATGGGCGGTGGAACAGGTTGACAACCTTCATGAATTGTTAGCGAATAATTCTGCTATTTCTACAAACCGTAATTGGGTTGGAGTGCTGGATGCGCACCTGATGACCTTCGCGTTGGTAGAGCCGCGTGAGTGGTTCCGTGCGCGGTTCGTACAAGTGGTGATAAGGGGAAAAATTACGCCCGATGGTGGCGAGAAATCGGAGATAGAAATACAGATGAGACTGGGATGGCATACACTATTTGCCGCATCATGCGCGACAACACTAACTTTAGTGATGTTGATCGGCGTTGCTGCTGTCGGAACCCTCGCTGATGCAGGGGCCATAGTGCCCTTTGTCTTGTTAACTACGGCGTATTTCATGCTTATTCGGCGGCGCATGAACTTAGTTGAGAGAAAAGTGGAAGCGCTATTTGGACTGGAAGTATAGCTTATGGCAGAAGCAACAATCACCCTCCGCATCATACTGACCGCCCCCACAACAGGCGTTGATTTCGGCTTGCAAAAAGGTTCGGGCCCTGGGTACCAGGTGGAACAGAAGCAGCGTTCTGCAGGTCACGACCTTGTGTTTTCTTTTGACATAAAGGTCAAGGGAGATAAGGGAAAAGACCCATCATTCGCGGGCCCATACGTACAAGGCCCGGCCGGCGGCAAGTTTGTGTACATCGATATCGGCACCTACGCCGGGCAAACGGGAACCCATTGGGCGCGGCGGCTGAAGATTCCGCTCACAGGCATCAACTGGAACACGGTTGACAAGCTGCACGCCAACCCATCGCTGGTGCTTCAAACCGTGGTACCCGGCACGGGCAAAGACGGCGGACCGAATTGCGCTACCGTGAAACCGTTTGAGGGGTGGCTGTTAAAATGATGAAGAATGCTTGTAGACCTGTGATGCGGCATCTGCCGAAAAAAACCAGCCGACAAGTAGTCTCTAGGGAAGCAGCCGCCTGCGAGTCAGATTCCAACTATTCCATACGCAAGCCGGTACATTCGGGGAATTTTTGACAACTTTGCACCGTTGTAGTGTACTTTGATTAACCTAATGTACTGAGCATGTATATTCAACAGCTTTATACCAACTGCCTGGCTGAAGCCGCATACTATATCGAGTCGGAGGGAGAGGCCGCCATCATTGATCCTTTGCGCGAAACCGAACCTTATCTTACGCTTGCCGCGGAAAGGAACGCCTCCATCAAATACGTTTTCGAGACACACTTTCATGCCGATTTTGTATCGGGTCACATAGACCTCGCACGCAAAGCTAACGCACCTATCGTGTACGGCCCTGAAGCCAACACGGAATACAAAGTATACAATGCCAAAGACGGCGAAGTGTTCAAACTGGGCAATGTCAGCATACAGGTGCTGCACACACCCGGCCACACGCCTGAGTCGTCATGTTATTTATTGCTCGACGAGTCGGGCAAACCGCATGCTGTGTTTACAGGCGACACGTTGTTTGTAGGCGACGTCGGCAGGCCCGATCTGCTCGCCTCCTTCGGAATTACCGAGGAAGAGCTCGCCTCCCTGCTCTATGACTCGCTCCGGCAGAAGTTGATGACCCTTCCCGACGAGACATTCGTCTA
>JAAURZ010000081.1 GCA_012031955.1 Bacteroidia bacterium | reverse complement strand
GGTCGCTCACTTGGCCGGCGCGTGGGCGAAGTAATACTGACGCGCCACCCCGAGTTGGGCTCGCAGCACTCGTTGTTTGATTTCGGAGCCATTGTCGCCGCCGCCGCTCTGGCGCACGATCTGGGCAATCCACCCTTCGGCCATGCCGGCGAAGATGCCCTTGGAGAGTTCTTTCGCCATCAGCCTGCCGGACAGCAATACGAGCAACAAGTGACCGGCCAACAATGGCAAGACCTCATCAAATTTGAGGGCAATGCCCAGGGATTTCGATTGCTTACGGCCCACCAGCACGGACTAAAACTCACGGCCGCCACACTTGGGGCGTTCACCAAGTATCCTTGCTCGTCGCATTTGACCGGCCGTGACAAGGCAAGGAAGAGTCAGCGAAAATTTGGGTTCTTTCAAACGGAAGAAACTTACTTCGCCGACATCGCCGCTGCCTGTGGACTGGCGCGCAACGCAAACCAAAGCTGGACCCGGCACCCGCTGGCTTTCCTGGTGGAGGCAGCCGACGACATTTGTTATAGCGTAATTGACTTGGAGGATGGTTGCAGTCTTGGCCTGGTAGACTACGAGAAGGCTGAAGAATTATTGGTGGCGTTGTTGGGGAAAGGGAAGGACAAGCTTGGAAAGCTAACACAACTGCGCGGCACCACCGAGAAGATTGGCTATTTGCGGGCGCTGGCAATCGGCGACCTGATAGACGCGTGCGCCGTGGTGTACCTGGACCAGGAACGACAGGTACTCGACGGCACCTTCGACCGGGCCCTCGCCGACGAATGCATTGCAAAGGACTCGCTGGCCGAAATCATCAAATTATCGATCGACAAAATATACCGCGCCCGTCATGTCGTAGAGATTGAGGCGGCCGGTCATGAAGTGTTGCCCGGTTTGCTGGAACTGTTTATAGGCGCCGGCGAACATTTGCGCCAGCCTGGCGGCTCGCGCAAGTTCGGCAACCTGGCGCAGTTGCTGCCTCCCGAAGTAGCATCGGGCATTGCCGACAAGCCGATGGACACTTACCTGATGCTACGCAGCATTGTCGACTTCGTTTCAGGTCTCACCGACCGCCGGGCCATCAGCCTGTACCGTCAATTGAAGGGATTTGCCCGCCTGGGCTGACACTGCGCCGCGGGCAATTCCGTGCTCATCATTTAATCGCGGTTTCGGCCCCCAAAAACCGCAAAAATCCTTAGCTTTGCCGGTTCAAAAAAGTGCGACCGCTGCTTGCCCTGGCCGCGAAGTGAAAGTTCGCTCTCCGGCCTGCGTTTTCTAAATGGGAGGAACCGCGCAGCCCGAATAAACCGCCAAGATATGTGGATCAAGATTGCCCACTTCATTATAAAATTTCGCCTTCCCCTGGTGGTGCTTATTGGCGCCGTCACCGTTTTCATGGGCCTCCATGCGCGCAATGCCGAGCTCAGTTATGACTTCCGCGGCACCGTGCCCGCATCAGACTCGGCACAGATCTATTTCAATGAATTCCGCAAGCAGTTTGGGGAAGATGGCAACATCGTGGCCGTCGGGCTCCAGGACAGTAGCATTTATCAATATCAGAATTTTGAAAAACTGCGCGAGTTCAGCGAACGGGTGCGCAAGATCGAAGGGGTAAACAGCATCATCGCATTGCCGCAGATCAAATGGATCGACAAAGACACAGCCAACACCAGGTTTGTACTGCGCGACATCTTTCCCGGCAAGGTGACAAGCCAGCACCAGCTCGACAGCCTGCTGGGTGAAGCCAGGAAGCAGCGATTTTACATTGGCCAGATTGTAAACGAGGAGAATGGCGCCATTGCCATGCTCATATCCATCAACAAAGAAGTGCTGAACTCATCGCGACGCATTGGGGTCACCAATGCCATCGTTGAAGAAGGAGAACAGTTTACTGAAACAACCGGCATCCGGTTGCATTATGCCGGGCTGCCCTTTGTGCGCTCCGTCATTGCCAGCCAGGTGAGCCAGGAGATGAAGGTCTTCCTCGGCGTTTCTGCCCTTATCACCGCGCTCATCCTGTTTGTTTTCTTCCGCTCGTTCCGGGCCATGATTTTCCCATGATCGTGATCGCAATCATTGTGGTGTGGGTGTTAGGAACCATCGAGTTGCTGGGATATAAAATCAGTCTGCTCAGCGGTATGCTGCCGCCAATCATTGTGGTAATCGGGATACCCAATGCTATTTATTTGCTCAACAAGTACCACACGGAGTTTGCCGCGCATGGCAACAAGATGCTGGCCATCAGCCGCGTGATACGCAAGGTGGGACTGGCCACGTTCCTCACCAATCTTACTACGGCCATCGGCTTCCTGGTACTGCTTACGGCCGACATCGCGTTGCTGCGCGAATTCGGTATCGTTGCGGGCATCAATGTAATGGCCACTTTTGTGGTCAGCCTCATTCTTATACCCGGCGTGTTCTCGTGGATGCCGCCACCCAGCGCCAAGCATCTCAAGCACCTGGACGTGCGCATGTTCGACGCTGTCCTTTCCACGGTCGACAGCCTGGTAAACAGGCACCGCTCCATGATCTACGCGGTTACTGTTGTAGTAGTGGCATTTGCCGTCATCGGTATCGCGAGGCTGCATTCGATTTCGTTTATGGTCGACGACCTGCCGGAAGAAAGTATCGTGAAAAAAGATCTGTTGTTTTTCGAATCCAACTTCAGCGGCGTCATGCCATTGGAGATGATGGTGGACACGGGAAAGCGCCGCGGCGTAATCGATGTGAAAAACCTGAAGACAATCGACGACTTCGAGCATTTTCTCGACTCACTGCCGGCCATTTCCAAACCAGTGTCCATCGTCAGTTTTGTGAAAGCGGCCAAGCAGGCTTTTTACAACAACAACCCCGATCGCTACGCACTGCCCGACAGCCGCGAGCGCGCCTACATACTTCGTTATATGCGCGGACAGAGCGACAACTCGGGCTTGTTCAATTCGTTCGTCGACTCTACCATGCAGAAGATGCGCATCTCGCTGCAGGTGGCCGATATAGGTTCCGACAAGATGGATGTGTTGGTGAACGACGTGATCAAACCAAAGATCGATTCGGTGTTTGCCGGTACAGGCATGAAAGTTACCATCACCGGCACCACGCCGTTGTTCATCAAGGGCAACAAGTTTTTGATCACCAACCTGCGCGGCAGCCTCGTGCTGGCGTTCATTCTGATCGCAGTCACGATGGCCCTGCTGTTTGCGAGCGCGCGCATGATCGTAATTTCACTCATTCCGAACCTGATCCCGATGATGATTACCGCCGCGCTGATGGGCTACTTCAACATACCACTCAAGCCCTCGACTGTGCTCATATTCAGCATCACGTTTGGGATTTCAGTCGACTACTCCATTCACTTTCTGGCCAAGTACCGGCAGGAACTGTACAGCAGAAACTTCTTTGTACCCGTGGCGGTAGGCGCCACGATCGCGGAAGTCGGCAAGAGTATGATCTACACGTCGATTGTACTGTTTTCGGGGTTCATCATTTTTGCATTTTCATCTTTTGGCGGCACCATTGCGTTGGGGATACTCACCTCCACCACACTGTTGATATCAATGATCACCAACATTATACTTTTGCCGTCGTTGATATTAACGTTCGACACGACAAAGAAAAACAAAGGCGGGCATCCGCTTATTGAACAATTTGATCCTGAATTTTACACTGAAAGTGAAGACGAGGAGATAGACCTCACCAAGATCAGGATTCGTAACAATCACCCAGCAGCAGAATAAATCCATGTTAACATCGAGCAGCACAAAAAGCGCCATGACCGGCAGGTATAAAGAGTTTAAGGAATTGAATTTCGCGCAGATCGCCGAAGAAGTGCTGGCGTTCTGGAACAGCGAACAAATCTTTGAGAAGTCCATCTCCAATCGCCGGCACGCCCCGTCGTTTACATTTTACGAAGGCCCGCCATCGGCCAACGGCACACCGGGCATTCACCACGTGATGGCACGAACGGTGAAAGATATTTTCTGCCGGTACAAGACTTTGCAAGGCTACCAGGTAAAACGCAAGGGCGGCTGGGACACGCACGGCCTGCCTGTGGAACTGCAGGTCGAAAAATTGTTGGGCATCACCAAAGACGACATCGGCAAGAAAAATTACGGTGGAAGAATACAACCGCAAGTGCCGCGAAACGGTGATGATGTACAAAGACCAATGGGACAGCCTTACGCGCAAAATGGGCTACTGGGTCGACCTGGACGATCCCTACATCACCTACGAAAGAGATTACGTAGAGTCGCTGTGGTGGCTACTCAAGCAGTTGTACGACAAAGACCTGCTGTACAAAGGCTATACGATACAACCCTTTTCGCCAGCCGCAGGCACAGGCCTTAGTTCGCACGAGCTAAACTTGCCCGGCTGCTACAAAGACGTGAAAGACACATCCATAGTCGCGCAATTCAAAGTGAAGCGCGACGCCGGCTCCGAGTTCCTGTTCGAAGACCACGCCGATGATGTGTACATTCTCGCCTGGACAACCACACCGTGGACACTGCCTTCGAACACAGCGCTTGCAGTGGGAGAGAAGATCAAGTACGTGCAGGTGAACACTTTCAACCCGTACACACATCTGCCCGTAAGTGTGGTATTGGCAAAAGACCTTGTCGGGAAATATTTCTCCGAAAAAAACAAGGACCTCAAACTGGAGGACTACAAAGCCGGCGACAAGGCAATCCCGTTTGCTGTCGTGAAAGCATTTGACGGAATCAAACTGGTGGGCATCCGGTATGAGCAACTGATGCCTTACCTGCTGCCGCTCAACGACGCTGACAAAGCGTTTCAGGTGGTCGCAGGCGATTTCGTGACCACCGAAGACGGTACCGGCGTGGTACACACGTCGCCCACTTTTGGCGCCGACGACTTCAGGGTTGCCAAGCAAAACGGTATACCAGCCCTTACTGTGCTCGACGAAAGCGGCAACGAGGTGCCTACTGTCGACAGGAAAGGCAAGTTTATCGCGGCCATCGGAAAGCACCTGGCGGAAGGCGTATCACGCTACGGTATTAAAACACACAAGCCGCTCGACGAGGACGAGTTCTATGTAAAGAACTACACCGACGAAGATGAGACACACGCCGACTACAAGAGCACGGATGTGATTATATCGATCATATTGAAGGAAGAGAATAAGGCGTTTCGTGTTGAAAAATACGAACACACCTACCCGCATTGCTGGCGCACCGACAAGCCCGTGCTCTACTACCCGCTGGACGCCTGGTTTATTCGCACCACTGCCAAGAAAGACCGCATGGTGGAACTCAACAAGACCATCAACTGGAAGCCGGAGTCGACAGGGACGGGCCGCTTTGGAAACTGGCTCGAAAACCTGGTAGACTGGAACCTGTCGCGCTCTCGCTACTGGGGCACGCCGTTGCCCATATGGCGCACGGCCGACGGCAAGGAGGAACTGTGTATCGGCTCTATGCCACAACTGAAATCCGAAATGCAGGCGGCACTCCGGCTGAAATCGCTCACCGATGAAGAACGCCTCAATATGGAAAAGATACTCGCGGAAATCGATACTGCGTCATTCGACCCACATCGGCCCTATGTGGATCAGATTGTGCTGTCGAGTTCTGCCGGGGAAAAAATGTACCGCGAACCCGATCTGATCGATGTGTGGTTCGATTCTGGAGCCATGCCCTATGCGCAATGGCATTATCCGTTCGAGAACCAGGACGTTTTTGAAAAAAATTTCCCTGCCAACTTCATTGCCGAAGGAGTGGATCAAACCCGCGGCTGGTTCTTCACGCTGCATGCCATCGCCGTGATGCTGTATGACAGCGTGGCTTTCAAAAACGTGATTTCCAACGGCCTTGTGCTCGATAAGAACGGCAACAAAATGTCGAAGCGCCTGGGCAACGTAGTGAATCCTTTCGACACGCTCACCAAATACGGCCCCGACGTAGTGCGGTGGTACATGATAGAAAATGCGCCACCCTGGGACAACCTGAAATTCAATTTCGACGGCATCACCGAGTCGCAGCGCCGGTTCTTCGGCACTTTGCTCAATACTTACTCATTCTTTGCCCTGTATGCCAACATCGACGGCTACGTGCGACAAAGTACCGGCAGTGTCGACACAAAACACTTCACCTACCTCGATAAGTGGATACTGTCCAAGTTGCAGTCGCTCATTGTGGAAGTGACCAAAGCTTATGATGAATACGAGCCGACACGCGCTGCCCGTGCAATCCAGGACTTTGTAAACGACCACCTTTCGAACTGGTACGTGCGGCTAAACCGGAAGCGTTTCTGGAAACCAACCGGCGACCAGCCAAGCGTGAAACGCCTGTCATTGTCGGGCGACAAACTAGCGGCGTACAATACACTGCATGAATGCATACTGGTGACGGCGCAACTGATATCGCCCATCGCGCCGTTCTTCGCCGAGTGGCTCTACAAAAACCTGACTGACAACGCGCGCGAGCTGGCGATCACAGGTAACACCGCGTTGCGCCACGCGTCTATCCACCTCACAGACCTGGTACAGCCGGCACACGACCTCATCGACGCCGAGCTGGAACAATCAATGGGCTATGCGCAACAGATATGCTCGCTGGTGCACTCCATACGCAAGAACGCGAAAGTAAAAGTGAGGACGCCGCTTCAAAAAATTCTGCTGCCGGTGCTCGACGAAAAATTCGCGTCGCGCATAAAGGGCGTCGAAGAAATAATACTTGCGGAAGTAAACGTAAAACAGGTTGAATACATCGACGACGCGTCGGGTGTATTGGTGAAAAAAGTGAAGCCCAACTTCGCCAAGCTGGGTAAACAATATGGCCCTAAAATTAAAGACGTAGCGGCCGTGATCAACAGTTTCACAAAAGACGATATAAGCGCGATTGAAAAAACCGGCGGGCTGAGCAAGGGTGGGTTTGACCTTGTGCTGGACGACGTGCTCATTACGTCGGAAGACATACCAGGCTGGTCGGTGGCCAGTGAAGGCGGCATTACAGTCGCGCTTGACCTCACGCTTACCGAGAAGCTAAAAAGAGAAGGGCTGGCGCGTGACTTTGTAAACCGCATACAGAATCTGAGAAAAGATCGGGGACTTGAAGTACTGGACAAGATCAAAATTGAAATTGCCGACGCTCCTGCCGAGGTGCGTGACGCCATCAATGACTTTTCAGATTATATCCGCACCGAAACGCAGGCACTCGAATTATCGTACACAGAAGACGATCAAGATACTACGGAAGTTGATTTGGACGACATCAGGTTTCGTGTGAAAATTACCGCCAATAGATGAACAACGCACGTTACTTCTTACTCGCCTTGATAGTCATTTTTATCGACCAGACTTCGAAGGTATTGGTGCATGAGCACATGTATCTGCACCAGGAAATCAATGTGCTGGGCGATTGGTTCCGGCTCCACTATCTCCTCAATCCAGGCATGGCCTTCGGCATTCGATGGAACAATGAGTTCGGTAAACTTGCCCTTACGGTGTTTCGGATACTTGCTATGTTCGGTATCGGCTACTACCTGTGGTGGCAGGCCAAACGTGGAGCACACGCCGGGTTTCTGTGGTGTCTCGGACTCATTCTGGGCGGCGCTGTCGGCAACGTGATCGACAGTACATTCTACGGCGTAGTATTCAACAACCATCCGATGGGCTCACCCACGCCGTGGTTTCACGGGCAGGTTATCGACATGTTGTTCTTCCCGATTTTCGAATTCACTTTTCCCGATTGGTCACCCATTCGTGCGGGAGAAGACTTTCTCTTTTTCAGTCCCGTCTTCAACATCGCCGACTCGTCCATATTTATTGGCGTGATGCTTATTCTTATCTTTCAAAAAAGATTTTTCGGACATCACAAGCACGTCGAAAACGAAGTGGAGCAACCACAGTCTGGCAACGATGGCATAACGCCGAACGTACATGAACCCCTTTCAGACAATCCTGTTGACGCAGGTCAAATAGGTCAGTAAAAGTTGTGTTTTCAGGGCTATTAGAATTATTATTGTACCATTCGGTACAAAGCAGATTCTTTATATCGTTTCCTAAACACTAAACAGTAAGCATGCGCCAACTCAACGACATACTTGCCACCATCGATGGCTATATCGGTGGCTCCAATTGGTTTGTATACCTGCTCCTGGGAACAGGAGTTTTCTTTACCATTTACCTGAAATTTCCGCAGATACGATTTTTCGGTCACGCACTCAGGATCGTGCGCGGCAAGTATGATAAAGACACAGACGTTGGCGACACTTCGCACTTTCAGGCGCTCGCCACCGCGCTTTCAGGCACGGTGGGTACGGGCAATATTGCAGGCGTTGCTTTTGCCATCCACCTGGGCGGACCTGCCGCTTTATTCTGGATGCTGATGACGGCGTTTCTGGGCATGACCACCAAGTTTGTGGAAGTGACCCTGTCGCATAAGTACAGGGAGACTGATGCAAAGGGTCACAGTTGCCGGTGGCCCCATGTACTACATGAAGC
>JAAURZ010000080.1 GCA_012031955.1 Bacteroidia bacterium | reverse complement strand
CTTCCCAAAACGACAAGGTGTGAATCCGTTGTAAAAATAACCGTAGCCCATTACGGGCGCTGAGCAATCCAATTTCCTAATTCAAGTTTAGACGGGCCAAAAGTAAGCAATAATTGTGGGAATCTCGAACCATGCCCGCCACCCGGGTTTTCATTATTTCACGGTCGCCGGGGCAATTGTTAAATCTGGCCGAATGCATTAGTTTCGCACCCGTTATGATTGAAGAAGCCGGCCGCGAACTCACCGCATTCATCTCCAAAAACCTCGTCGATCCTTCCAGAAAAGTTGAAATGGACACCTCGTTTGAGTCGTTGGGTATCGACTCGCTGTCCATCATCGAACTGGTGTTGTTCATTGAGCGCAAGTACAAGATTTCGTTTCCGGAAGAAGACCTCGTGAAGCAAAATTTCAGCTCTGTACGTACCTTAGCAACGTGTCTGTCTCGCCTACTTCAGAAGTAACGCTGCCCGCGCTCCCGGCCGTTGTTCCCCTCACCGAAGCCGATTGTTTCATGTATGCCCTCGAAGAGCGGCATATTGACCACGCGCTTTGCAGCAACACATGCCGGTACCTGCTGGAACTGAAAGGCAGACTGGATGCCGATGCCTTTCGCGAAAAAGTGAATGCACATCCCGACCTGCGATGGCTGGCGTCGCTGTCACCTGTAAAATCCTGGGCCTTTGCCATTCCGGTGTGGAAGGTAACGCATGGTGTGCAGGCAATTCCGGTACTGGTGCACCAGACCGACGAACTGATGCCCTCCGCCATCCTGAACCGAAAATTGTCGCCGCATACACCGCCCTTTGTGACATTCGATATCCTGGAGCGCTCCGACGGAAACAGCGCCCTTATCATGTCCTGGCATCACTTGCACATGGACGGTTATGGCGTGGTGCTGTTGTTGAAACAGTTGGCTGGCCTGTCGACTGACGAAAGGCTGCACGTGATGACCGATAACGGCGATGCGCCTCTACCTCTCCGGTTGCTGGCCAACGCCACGCGCGCAAAGTTTTTTGTCGATCGCATTTCGCGAAAACCCCTGTCGGCACTTCCCATCCCAAAGAATGCGAAACCAACCGGGCAAAAGATGCGCGTCATCAAATTCACAGAAGAAGAAAGTTTGCGCATCGATGAAAATGGGCCACGCCTTGGCGCACAGTTCGGGCGAAGTGCCCTGTTCCTTGCGGCCATCACCCGATGTGTGGCTGCTTTTATCCGAAACAAAGGCGGCGCTATTCACGACTTCTGGATTCCCGTGCCTAAAGACCAGCGCAAAAAAGGTGCAGCGGGTCCGTTGCTCGGCAACCATCTTTCATTTCTCTTCTACAGAGTCAGGAAACAACATCTCACCTCACTGTCTGCATGCGTCAAGTCTGTCAATGACCAGATGGTGGAGCAGCTTCGCTCCAACATGTCGCGCGACTACGATATTCTTATGCGGTTTCTGCGCCGCACGCCGTTGCCGTTGTACTACTATTGGATCAAAGGACCCCAGGGCGGATCCCTCGCCAGTTTCCTGTTCACCGTGGCGGCAGACCATCCCGCCGATTTCACCACCTTTGACGGCCAGCCAATACGCGACGCATGGAGTTTTCCTTCCAACATATTTCCGCCCGGCCTTACCTTTGCTTTTATGCGGTTTGGCAGGCATCTTCACGTAATGGCAATGTACGTGGAGGATGTGATTAACGACATTGAAATGGACGCGCTGGAAGCACAGCTCCGCTACGAACTGCTGGAAGGAACTGAATACCCGTCGCATGCTTAGCGATTCGTACGATGTGGTAGTTGCAGGCGGCGGCATCTCCGGGTTCGCGGCGGCCGTGGGTGCAGCCGATAACGCGCGGGTATGCCTCGTCGACAAAGGCATGGCAATAGGCGGCGACTCCACGCAAGCCAATGTCGGTACGTTTTGCGGACTGTATTACAGAACGGAAACCGATAACCCAAGATTTGCCGGCTATCCCTTCACACTACGACTTTTGCAAAGCTGCATTCGAGAAGTGAGTTCTCCAAACCAATAAATCATCAGGGATTGTACATCGTACCGTACGATCCGAACGTGCTGCAGGAAGTTGTCGGTGAGTGGCTTAAACAGATTCACGTAGACGTAGTGCAGGGTGCCGTGGTGAAAAGTATCGATACGAACGAACGGCGCATTACCGGTCTCGCCCTGGAGACAAGCGATGGTGTCCACCCTGTTTCTGTGCGTTCGGTGATTGACGCGACGGGCAACAGCGCGATTGCGGCCATGGCGGGAGAAGCCATGATGCGCGAGCCGGCATATCAATCGGCTGCGCAGGTGTTCCGGATTGCGGGCATCCCCTCCGTTGAGGCGTTCACGCTTTCGCTGGCGATAAGCAAGGCGATGTTGCGCGACGGCGACGGCTTTCCTGACAGTTATCGCCGGCTGACGCTCGTACCCGGGTCGCTGCATGGCGGACAGGTTGACCTCAAACTGCCGCTGCCGCACACTGTGGATGACAACGAAGACTCAATAGCTTCCATTTCCGCAGACATGCAAACAACGATACCGTCGGTGGTGGCCTGGCTCCGCGACCATGTGCAATTGCTGAACAACACCAGCCTGACACAGATCTTTCCGCGCGTAGGTGTGCGTGTACGGCAGCGGCCTCATGGCAAGCAGGTGCTGACGGAAGCTGATGTGATGACCGTGAAGAGGCAACCGGACGGAATTGCCGTGGGAACGTGGCCCATCGAAGAATGGGACTACGCAGGAAAAGTTTCGATGAAATATTTTGAACTGGATCGGGGCTACGACATTGCCGCCGGTTGCCTGCGCGCGCAGAATACAGTCAACCTGTACTATGCAGGCAAATGCATCTCGGCCACAACCGCTGCCATCGCGAGCGCCCGTGTAATGGGCACCTGCCTGCAAACGGGATTTGCTGCCGGCAGGCTTGCCGTCGACGACAGTGCACACACCCTACAACTGCTGCGTCATGAACTCGTCCGATAACTTACCCCCGGTCTATCAAACACTTGCCGGCACGGCGATGGCGCACCCCGATGGCACCGCCATCATCGATCGTTATGGCGAAATGACGTACAACGAGTTGTGGCGGTCCACTGAAGACCTTAAGCGGCAATTGCTGCGGGCGGGCGTGCTACCCGGCCTTGGGGTGGCCACCATTTTTCGAAACGACCGCCACTTTGCAATGGGGTTGTATGCCGCCATTGGCTGCGGCGCTGTGGCCATGCCGTTATTTGATCAACTTACACCTGCAGAAATAGAACAGGCGGTGACGGAAGCCAACATTCATTTTGTGCTTACGGACATGCCCGAGATGTCGGTGTTCGGTACCATCGAAACTGACGTCACCGTAGAGGGACATCCTTATTACCTGGCGGCAACCGCGCGCGACCATGACTTGCCTGTTGTAGACTGGGTGGATGAACCTGCGGTGATGGCGGTTCACTTCGGGCACCACCGGCGACGCGAAGTGCGTGCTACTGTCGCACAAGACTGTTATGGAGCGCACGGCGGCAGCCTGCGAAGGTTTGCCCATTACTGCCTATGACCGCATTGTGTGGGTGCTTCCCATGGCCTACCATTTCGTGGTATCGCTCATGCTCTATATACGCTATGGCGCCGGCATCATCGTATGCGAAGATTTTCTTGCTGACGCCATTCTCAACGACATTCAAAAGTATCGCGGCACGCTCCTGTATGCGTCGCCAATGCATATACGGCTGCTTGCTAGTCACAATGCCCCTGTCAACCTACCCACGCTGCGACGTGTGATCTCGACGACCACGGGTATCAGTCCCACGGTTTGCCATGCGTTTTATAAGAAATTTCATATTCCGGTGTGGCAGGCCTTTGGTATCATCGAAGTCGGGTTGCCGGTTGTCAATCAACAGAAGGCTGTTGAGCGGCCCGATGCGGTCGGACATGTGCTGCCTGCCTACGAGGCAGCTATTCTTGATGATCGCGGTCGGAAGTTGCCTGCGGGATGCCAGGGCCGGCTCGCGCTTAAAGGTCCGGGCATGTTCGACGGATATTTGTCGCCAAAGCTACCAAGAGACACTGTATTGAAGGAAGGCTGGTTCCTCACCGGCGATCTTGCCATGATGGAAGACGACGGCCTGATCACAATCAATGGCAGAGAGAAGTCGGTGATCAACGTAAGCGGCAACAAAGTATTTCCAAGCGAGGTAGAAGAAGTGATCAACACCTACCCGGGCGTGGTGCAAAGTCGCGTCTATGCGCACGCGCATCCTTTGGTGGGAGAAATTGTGGCAGCGGAGGTAGTGTTGCAGGGCGCGTCCCGGTTTGATGAAGAGGACCTGATACAATACTGTCGCGCGAAACTCACATCATTCAAGATTCCACAACGTATTAGCGTGGTGGAACGGATTGCGATGACGGGCAGCGGCAAGATCAAACGCTAGCTGTTCACTTTTCATATCCGAATGCATCGAAAACAAACCCCCACCGGCGAGTCAGCAATTCACGCAACTTCGCATCGACCGGCTGGTAGGTGTTGGTCTTGTACGTTTCTGTCGTCTTCAACTCTTCCATGAAGTAGCGCTCGCGCGTCACGGCGTCGCCCAGCGCCACATGATTGTACGCCTTGCGCAAGTGAGCTAGTGGATCGGCTACAAAGTCTTCGTACTTCATTCATACAGCCTCCCGGCTGGTATGAGATGACGTTCGGCAAGGTACTTACGATGAATTTGTTCGTACTTGTACAACACAAAGTCGCTCATGTGGCCGGGTGTGGTGCGTTGCAAACCAACAATAGGCAGTATTTTTTCAAATAGCCCCACCGTTGACCGATAGACGTCGTAAGGGTTACGGTAAATATGGATGAACCTGGCGTCGGGATACACTTCGAGTATTTCCTTGACGCGGGCCGTATTGGACGGGCTCTTCAACAGCAGCACTTTGCCCGGATTTTTCAGGGCCAGCTTTTGCGACAGATACATCATGGACGCCTGCCACTCCATGGCCTGCTGCGGCCCGCCCTTGAATGTGACCACACGATCGAAGACTTCATACAAGTCGTTGGGGAAATACAACCCATGCACAAACGACGCATTGCTGATGTTGCCCAGCGCGAACTCCTCCTCGATGGGCAGGTTGGCACCGGCACGCACATTGTCCTGCGGCCGCGTGGAAGGCATGGCCGCTTGCAGAATGGTCCGTGTAAGTCCGCCTGCTGTGAGAAATATATGGGGAAGCACACCTTCATACGTTGTACAGTATGCGAATTGCGGATCTTTGCCAAGCATGTTAGTGAAGAAAGGTAGTGCCGCTGCGATGGTGCCCAAGTATGAATAGCGGCTTTTCCACAGGCGTGGCGGCGATGGCTTTCTTGTAGCGCCAGTATTCGTATGCTTGCAGCGGTGCGTTGATCGCTATGTTGCCTGTCATGAAGAGGGCCTTGAGCCAGTACCTGGGGTCCACCCGGAAGCCGTGCGCCCGCAACACGCGCAGCCAGGTCACAATGTCCAACCCCATACCCGGATGGGTGGTGAGGTTGAGATAATTTCCACGAATACTTCAGATTCATTGCCCGAAAAATCGAAAGATAGAGACTAATATGAAAATAGGCGACGTGTTTTTATGTCCGCAACGCGCTTCCGCCACAGAACAACATTTCGCTATCTTTGAGTTTTTGACCTTGTGACTATGACGCAGCCCTGGCGCAAACTCGCTTTTTCTGTTTTTGTTGTTGGCTTTATGTTCCCCTCGTTAGCGCTTGCGCAAAACACCGTGGTGCAAGGTCATGTGAAAGACGAGACAACGGGCGACGCCATCATGTTTGCCCACGTGTTCTTCAAAGGTACGCAGGTTGGTGCAACAACTGACACCACGGGCTACTTCCATCTTGAAACGTCGCGTGCCGTAGATTCGCTCGTGGTCTCTTACCTTGGCTATCATACGGAACGTATAGCCATCCGGCGCGGACAGACACAGACGGTAGTCATACAACTCAGATCGCAATTTACGCAACTGAGTGAAGTGGAGGTGGTGGCGGGAGAAAATCCGGCGTGGGCCATACTCGAAAGCGTGGTCGGCAAGAAAGGTGAACACAACCCCTACAGCCATGCCCGGTTCTCATGTCAGGAGTATTCGAAGATTCGTTTCGACCTGAATCATTTTACGGAAAAAATAAAGGACAATATTTTACTCCGACCTTTTGACTTCATCTGGACGCACGTGGACACCACCAGCGATGGCGTTACGTATCTGCCGGTGCTCTGGTAGAAAAATCCATCGATCATTTTTACCAGCGATCGCCACCCGAACAGCGCGACCTTGTGAATGGGATCAACTCGACCGGCCTGCGCGGCAAGAACATCATGAAGTTTGTGGAAGACCTCTATCTCGCACCCAACATCTACGACAACTTCGTGGTGATGCTGGACAAGAGTTTCCCCAGCCCCATCCACGACAACTTCAAGGCCCACTACCAATATGTGCTGCAGGAAGACAGCATCATCATCGACGATGTAGCGTACTACCGCATTGCCTTTCAACCAAGGCACAAGCACGAGCTCGCCTTCACCGGCGAGATGCTCGTTCACAAGGCCACACTTGCTGTAAAAAAAATAGAGCTGCGTTTCGACATCATGGCCAATGTGAACTTTGTGCGCAGCTACTGGGTAAGCCAGGAGTACGACCGTGTCGACGGCACGCATTGGATGCCCGTAACGTCGCAGGTGCTTGGCGATTTTACAGTGCTGGAGAACGCTGCCGAAATGACCGGCTTCTTCGGCAGAAAGAACTCTACTTATTATAACTACCAGCTCGAACAGCCGATCGACAAGGATGTGTTCAAGGGTGCGGAAATTGTGGTGGAGACCGACAGCGCTTATACGCGCAACCCGCAATACTGGGAACAAAATCGGCAGGACGAACTCACGGACGAAGAAAAGGGCGTGTTCACCATGGTCGACCAATTGCAGAAAGACCCGGCTTTTATCAAGAGGGCCGTCATTATCTCGGCTATAACCACCGGCTATGTACCCTTGGGCAAGGTGGAGGTGGGTGACTTCTATACGTTCTACAGCAACAATGTGGTTGAACACTCGCGGGTAAAATTCGGCTTTCGCACGAGCAAGCGTTGGGAAATACCACTCTCATTTTCTGCATACGGCGCCTACGGAACATTCGACGAAAAGTGGAAGTATGGCGGCAACATCGAATGGAAACTGAACCGTGTCAAAAAGAACAGGACAGCACTCGGTTTTGCTTACAAAGATGACATCGAACAACTGGGTCGCAGTTTCAACAGCCTGCCGATCGATCATTTGTTCACGTCGCTCGTGCAGCTCGGACGAGTGACGTCGCGTGTATACACAAAGGACCTGAAGGCATACGTTGACCACGATGGTCGCCTGGTTTCCTCACACGGCTCGCCTATTTCAGCAATTCGGTGCAACCCACGCGCGGCGAGCAATTCAACGTGGTGAGCGACGAAGGTTTTATCAACCCGCAGGAACAATTCAGCGCTGCGGGCCTGGGGCTCACGTTAAAGTATAGCTGGCAAAACCGCGATCTCACCGGTAGCTACTACTCCCGCGATGAAAAGAAACTTATCTTCAGAAAGTATCCGGACGTAGCGCTTGAGTACCAGTGGGCAGACAAGAACGCATTTGATTCGGAATTCGACTTTCAAAAGCTATCCATTCAACTCAAACAAAAAGTGCGCATGCAGAAGCTTGGCTATCTCCAATACTTTGTGGAAGCCGGTAAAACTTTTGGCACCGTGCCCTACCCTTATCTCAACGTGCCGTTTGGCAACCAACTGCTTTTCAACGACGACTACGCGTTCAACCTGATGTTGTTTCTGGAGTACGTGAGCGACCAGTTTGTGAACGTACACCTGCAACATCACTTTCGACGGGCTCATCCTCAACCGCATTCCGCTAATCAACAAACTGAAATGGCGGTCGGTCATTTTCGCAAAAGCCTATTGGGGCACGCTGTCGGAGAAAAACGATCAGGCAAAATACCTGTTGCCGGCCAACGCTTCGGCTTTGAACAAAGGCTACTACGAGGTGGGTTTTGGAATTGAGAACATTTTCAAGATTTCGCGAATCGACTTCACCTGGCGACTCACCGACACGACGGCACCGAACGTGTATCAGTTTATTGTGAAGCCGTCGTTTAAGCTATCCTTCTAGGTCGGGGCGAAGGCGTATGAACACGGGCTCCCGAAACATCTCGTCGGGTGTAAGTTTTGAGTAACTGATTTCAGCAAACCGCTTCGGCTCCACCCACACGCTGATGCGCTCGTCGGGTACCTTCTCCTTTACAGGCTTCTTGATCTCTTTCAAGCTTTTCAGTTCCTTCAGAATTTCCTTCATCGTGGCGTCGTCGAATCCGGTGCCCACTTTACCGCGGTACTTGAGTCCTTCCCCCATTTTGCTCGGCAATATGCAAAGCGCCAAAAAGTTTTTCGCGTTCCCCCTTGCCTTGCGTGTAGCCGATTATAACGCACTCCGAAGACTGACGCACTTTGATTTTGAGCCACAGA
>JAAURZ010000079.1 GCA_012031955.1 Bacteroidia bacterium | reverse complement strand
CGCGTACAAACTTGTCCAGCGAAAGCACGCGGTCGCGCATCATGCCCAGGTATCGCTTCGACTCTTCCGCGTCGGGCGCGCGGTCTGCAATGTCGATCAGGCCGAGCACGGAGGCAAGCGGGGCACGCAAGTCGTGCGATGTGCTGTATACAAAGCGGTCGAGTTCCGCATTTACCTTCTTGAGCAGGCTGTTGCTGTTGGTAAGCTCGGCAGCGTTGCGATGGTTGAGGGTGATCATGAGAAAGATAACCATGATGGATGCGGGCATGCCTACCGAAAAGTTGATGATGATGTTGAGCAACTCCATTTCAGGTGTATAGTCGCGGTGCGGCAGTATGGAAAATCAAAGAAGTAGGCCGACACAAACAGCACATACGACGATATGGCCATAAGTATGGAAAAGAGCCGCTGGGTATATCCGAACACCGCGAAGGCGGCGAGGGTGGAGGGAATGAACAACAGGAATGCCCCCGTGTGCGGCGACTCGCTGGAGGCAAACAGGTAAACGGTGGCGTTGAGTGTTGGAAACAGGAAGTAGTTGGCGTTGCAATAACTTCCTTTCCGGTTCAGGTATACCGAGCACAGGAGCAGGCATATACTCACTCCATATACCGGCAATGTCTCGTAAGTGTTGGTAAGCAGATCGATGGTAAAGTAAAGCGTTAGCGCAACGATGGCCACGATGCTGAAAGACCCCGACAGCATTACGCGTTTGAAGAGGTTGTATGATTCTATGTAATTGTGTTTGCCGATTATGACATTACGCACCATGTTCCGCAGCTCCATCCCCGTTTCTGTTAAAGACAACGACAAAAGTACCGCGTTTGCCCGGGCCAAATCTGGCGAAAGCACAAAGCCACGTTAGCCATGCAAGGTTTTGCGCGGGAAGCAAGAAAATGCCGGGCCCGGTCCGCCAAATAAAGGGATGGTGACAAATTAGGTTAAAGCGAAACTTTAAGTGATGGTGCTTTCGGCTACGCTTATGTGCAGCCACAAGGAGCGATTCAGACCGGAAGATGAATGGTGAAGGTGGAACCTACCTTTGGTTTTGAGGTTACTGAAATGCGCCCACCCATCTTTTCGGCACACTCCTTGGCAATGTAGAGGCCGAGCCCCGATCCTTCGGAGTTTTCGGAGGCGCGGTAAACATATTGAAAATCTTGGGTTGGTGGTCGTCGGGAATACCCATGCCATTGTCGTGAACGTGAATGAGCAGGTGACCGTTTTCATGGGCAATGCTGATGCGCACATACGGCTCAGCCTTGTGTGGGTCGTGATACTTGATGGCGTTGGCGATCAGGTTGTTCAGGATGATGCTTACCCGGCTGGCGTCGGCCGTGAAACTAAACTCCTTTTCCACCTGCAGGTCGAACGTGATCCGGTCGCGCCCGCCGATGAAGCGTACGTTTTGCAGCACATCGTCGAGCAGATCGCGGAGCGCTACAGGCTCTCGTTTTACAGCCATACGCGAATTGCGCGAATAGTCTGTGATTTCACGTATAAACCCTTCCATGGTGGTAACCCGTTGGCGCATCATGTGAAGGCATTGAACAATTTCATCGTGCTGGTCAGTCAGCTCGGCAATGCTGATGAGGCCGAGCAACGAACTGAGCGGTGCGCGCAGGTCGTGCGACGCGCTGTACACAAAGCGATCGAGTTCTTCGTTCGCCTTTTCGAGCAACTGGTTCTGCAGTTTGATCTGTTGTTCGGCCATCCTGCGTTCGTCGATGTCGCTGATGGAACCGACGAGTTTAACAGGCGCGCCCGACTCATCGAACTGCGTGGTGCCTACGTCCAGTATCCATTTATAGTAGCCGGACTTTGTCTTCATGCGAAACTCGTTGCTGTACGGCTTCCTCGATTCAAAATGCCGCTTGATGTTTCCCTTCAACTTCGGCTGATCTTCGGGATGAATGAGAACCTGGAAGTTCTTGAACTTGAAGTGCGCCACATCATCTTCATTGTATCCCAATATAGAAAGCCAACTCGGGCTCACGTAGATCTCATCTTTCACCACGTCCCACTCGTAAATGCCAAACTTGGCTGCCTTGGCTGCAAGCTCAAACCGCTGCCTGTTGGCATACGACTCGTCGCCGCGACTGTATCGTGATGGATTTTCCAAAAACACCGGCATGGCCGTGGGCGCATGTATGCTTACAAGAAAATATGCAAACAGGATGGTAAGACCGGTGGCCGTAGCGTAACTCACCACCAGCATCAGGCGTACGCCGTCGTCCGTCATCCTGAGTGACGGAAGCGTCTTGAAGTCTGTAAAGTAACTGAGGTAGAAAAGGAACACCGTCAATAAAACCAACAACAAACTCACCGCCCATTTCCGACTGTCGAAGAGCGTGAGGGTACCCAGCGTAAGGATAACAAAGTAAAGCTGAAGGCCCGTGCCGTCAGGCTGGCTCGATGCAAACACAAACAGGATGATGTTGCTTCCCAGTATCAACAGGATGTTGGCGAGCAGCCTGAGGCCGCTTCTGTTTAACACGATGGCCGATGCGGTCATGATGGCCGTTAGGAACCCGTACCAGAAGCCAGGTTGATCTATCAGCAGATTCACGATCATGTAGGCGACAATGATGACCGTGGCCAGCAGTCCGAGCAGGCTTGTGAGCAGCGCCCTGCGGTAGTCGCCCTCCGAGTTGAATCGAATGCGCGGCGCGAACAAAAGCCGGTCTATGGTTAGCCTTACAGATTGCATGAGGGAAAATTATCAAACCGCGAACGGATGTAAAACATATTTCGATACAAAAAAATGTTAGCTCTATATTTACTTTGCTTATTCAACTCTTCACCTATGAGACGCGGTTTTTATGGCTTATTATTCATCTGCCTGGTAGCAGCAGGGTGTTTCAGGAGGTCGCCGGAAACACGCGATACACACCTCATTCCGTCGCATCAACTGTTCGACAGTCTGTTGCAACTGTATGTAGATGATCGCGGTTGGGTGGCCTACGACAGTTTCCAGGTGCACCGCAACTTGCTGAACGCCTACCTGGATACACTGAGTCACCATCCGCCCGGCAGCAGTTGGGCGCAAGAGGATCGCATCGCTTATTGGATCAATGCTTACAATGCGTTTACCATCGAGCTTGTTCTTCAGCACAAACAACCAGCTTCCATCAAAGACATCGGGTCGGCTATCAGCGTGCCGTTTGTAAACACACCGTGGCAGATCGACTTCATCAAAATCGGCGACGAGGTGTTCAACCTCGACGACATCGAGCATGGTATACTACGGCGTGAGTTCGACGAGCCGCGCGTACACTTTGCATTGGTGTGCGCCTCGCGATCGTGCCCGCCACTGCGTCGCGAAGTCTACCAGGGCGACAAACTGGATGAGCAACTCACCTCGCAGGCCGAAATATTTCTGGCCGACACGCTGCGCAACAAGGTGGAACACACACACGTGAAACTCTCGAAACTATTCCAATGGTATGCCGGCGACTTTACCGCACATGCCACACTGCTGGAGTATGTGAACCAGTATGCGCCCGTGCTTATCTACGATGAAGCTACCGTTGAATACCTCGACTACGATTGGCGCCTCAACAAGCAATAAACTTAGAGCGACTTTGCCCTTTCCCAATACACATCCATTTCGGCAAGTGTCATCTCACCAAACTTCTTTCCGTCTTTGGCTGATTCGTTTTCGAGGTATTGAAACCTTTTGATGAATTTCTTGTTTGTCCGCTCGAGTGCTTCCTCGGGGTCGATGTTGATGAACCGCGCATAGTTTACCAGCGAGAACAGCAAGTCGCCAAACTCGGCCATCGCTTTTTCGTGGTTGATGGGTTTTTCCGACTCGGCGTCGCATTCGCTCTTAAACTCACTCATCTCTTCTTCGACCTTCATCCACACCTGTTCTTTTTTTCCCAGTCGAAACCCACACCCCGCGCCTTGTCTTGTATGCGGATGGCTTTCACCAGCGCAGGCAGCGACTTAGGCACGCCTTCGAGCACCGACTTGTTGCCGGTTTCAGTTTTATGCGTTCCCAGTTCGTCTTCACCGTTGCTTCGTCGTTGGCCACCACGTCGCCATACACGTGCGGGTGGCGCTCCACCAGCTTGTCGCACAGCGCATGGATCACGTCGGCAATGTCGAAGTGCTTGCCTTCCGAACCAATGCGTGCATAAAACACAAGGTGGAGCATCAGATCACCGATCTCCTTTTTCACTTCGTTGAGGTCGCCCTCCAATATGGCATCCGAAAGCTCGTAGGTCTCTTCAATTGTAAGGTGCCGCAAACTTTCAAAAGTCTGCTTCTTGTCCCACGGGCAGTTTTCGCGAAGCTCATCCATGATGGTGAGCAGTCGGTCGAAGGCATCGAGTTTCGCTTGTCGGTTGAGGTCGGGTGCGGAAAGTTTTTTTTGCATACGCTAAGAACTTACAAATGTGTTAGGTTGTTCCACCACTGAGGCATTAACTTTGCCAAGTTAACGGATTCCCGGATAGCAAATTGAATCAACCATGGCGGTAGTACTTCTTTCAATAGGTTTCGTAGCGCTTTTCTTCATACTCATGTCGGTGCGGCTGCTGCTTATCAAAGACGGCGAGTTTCGCGGCACCTGCGCCTCGCAGAGTCCGTGGCTCAATAAGGAAGGTGTCACCTGCGGCTACTGCGGCAAAACACTCGGAGCCGGAGAAAGCTGCGGCAAAGAAGAAGAATCAGTAAAGCCTATGCCCGCGATAGGCAAAAAGGGGTAAGCAATAATCTTTGGAAATACATTTTCCTTTAGAAAAATCTTTGGCGAAAGCCCGCAACACCGCTCATAAATCATTCGCACACATCATCAGCGCCCGTGTCGGTTTCGATATGGTTAAAAGCATTATTTTTGGGTCCAATTTCAACTAAAACAGCTTAGCGGTGACGTTAATCAAATCCATATCAGGCATTCGTGGCACCATCGGCGGCAAAGCAGGCGACAACCTCACGCCTACCGACGTGGTGAAGTTCGCTGCGGCCTACGCAGCCATGCTCAAGAAGAAGCCAGGCAAGCATAAAGTCGTAGTGGGCAGAGACGCGCGCCTTTCCGGCGAAATGGTGAGCCAACTGGTAACGGCTACGCTCCAGGCTTCCGGCATCGACGTGGTTGACCTGGATTGTCGACCACACCCACCGTTGAAATTGCCGTGCCGATAGAGCAGGCTTCCGGCGGCATCATACTCACTGCGAGTCACAACCCCGGGCAATGGAATGCGCTCAAGCTGCTGAATGAACACGGCGAATTTATTTCAGGCAAAGACGGCGAGGAGCTGCTGGCCATAGCCGAACGCGAGGGCTACGACTTCGTAGACGTAACGCAACTTGGCGACTATTCGCGCAACGACACGTATCTGCAAAACATGTCGACCTCATCCTCGGCCTGCCTTTGGTGGACGTGCCGGCGATAAAGGCAAAAAACTTCAGCGTCGTGGTGGATGCGGTCAATTCCAGTGGCGGCCTTGCCGTGCCCTTGCTGCTGAAAGCACTGGGTGTGAAAGTGAAGGAACTCTACTGCGAGCCCACTGGCCACTTCCCGCACAACCCCGAACCGCTGCCGGAGCACCTCACTGAAATTATTGGCGAACTTAAAGGCGGAAGTTACGACTTCGGCATCGTGGTCGACCGGATGTGGATCGTCTCGCGCTTGTGTGCGAAGATGGCTCGCCCTTCGGAGAAGAGTACACGCTGGTGGCTGTGGCCGACTACGTGCTTCAACATACCAACGGCACGCGCAACACCGTGTCCAACCTGTCGTCCACCAGAGCGCTACGCGACATCACCGAAAAGGCGGGTGGGAAATATGCTGCCGCAGCCGTGGGCGAAGTAAACGTGGTGACTGAAATGAAAAACACCGGCGCGGTGATCGGCGGCGAAGGCAACGGCGGTGTCATATTGCCGGAGCTGCATTATGGCCGCGATGCCCTAGTCGGTATCGCCCTGTTCCTGTCGCACCTGGCCAGGTCCGGCAGCACAGCCTCGAAGTTGCGCGCCTCGTATCCGCAGTATGTCATCTCCAAAAACAAAATTGAACTCACGCCCTCCATCGACGTCGACAAAGTACTTGCCGAGGTAGAGAAGAAATATGCAGGTCAACCGGTGTCGACGGTGGACGGCGTGAAGATCGAGTTCGACAAGGAATGGGTGCACCTGCGCAAGTCGAATACCGAGCCGATCATACGCATATACGCGGAGTCGAATCACGGAGACAACGCCAACAAGCTCGCACAGCGCATTATAGAAGACATTAAGAAGATTATTGCCTAAACAATACAGGAAAGAAACATGAACGTTTACCTCGACAATGCCGCAACCACACCACTCGACCCCGAAGTGTTCGACGCGATGAAACCATTTCTGATGGAAGACTTTGGCAACCCTTCGTCTACGCATGCACACGGACGCAAAGTGCGGGCGGCCATCGAATCGGCAAGGAAGAAGATCGCGGAGTTGCTCAACTGCACCCCCGGCGAAATTATTTTCACCTCCGGCGGCACCGAGGCCGACAACACTATTTTGAATAGCGCCATCCGTACATACGGCATCAAAGATGTGATCTCGTCGCCCATCGAGCACCACGCCGTGGAGCACACCGCTGGCCGTGATGTCGAAGCAGATGGGTTTCAACCTGCACATGGTCCGGCTCGACGAGAAAGGCCACGCAGACACGGCCGACCTGGAGATGCTGTTAAGTCGAAGCCCAACGCGCTCGTGTCGCTCATGCACGCCAACAACGAGGTGGGTAACCTGCTCGACATCGACCGCGTGGCGGATTTGTGCGCACAATATGGTGCGTACTTTCATTCGGATACCGTTCAGACGGTCGGCCATTATCGCCACGATCTCAGCAAGCTTCGCGTGCATGGCATGGCGGCGGCCGCTCACAAGTTCCACGGCCCCAAAGGCATCGGCTTCATGTTTATCCGCAAGGACAAAAAAATTCAGCCGTTTGTACATGGCGGCGCGCAGGAGCGCAACATGCGGGGCGGCACCGAAAATGTGTACGGCATCATCGGCCTGGCCAAAGCGCTGGAGATAGCCTACCGCGACATGGACGAGCACATCCGCTATATATCGGGCTTGAAGGCGAGGATGATAGAAGGGTTGAAAGCGCAAATCAGCGGCGTCGATTTCCACGGCGATTGCATGAACATGGATCGCAGCTTGTATACTGTGTTGAACGTGTGCTTGCCGGAGTCGGAAGAAAACGACATGCTGCTCTTTAACCTCGACCTCAACGGCATCTCCGCGTCGGGTGGCAGTGCCTGCTCAAGCGGCGCCACCACCGGCTCGCATGTGCTGGCAGCGCTGTACCCCGGATCGAAGCGCGGTGCTGTACGATTCTCGTTCAGCAAGTTCAACAAGCCTGAAGAAATAGACCACGCGGTGGAGAAGATCGCGAGCTATTATCGGGTAGAGGCCTAGTTGCCCTAAGAGATAATTTCCGAGAGTGCCTTGGTAAGCACCTTCATCTCGTCGAGCGTGCCCACGCTGACGCGGCACCATGCCTTGCCTTTAAACTCCCACACACGTATGCCGATGCCACGCTCTGACAGTGCGTCCATGATGCGACGACCACCAGCGCCCATATCGGCAAAGACGAAATTGGTGAACGACTTGCCGTAGAAAAATTTCTGCTTGTCGAGGTAGTTGAACAAATGGTTGCGTGCTTCGGCATTGTTGTCACGCGACAATTTCATGAAGGCGTCGTCGCCGAGCGAGGCCTGCGCCGCTGCCAGGGCCGTCTGGCTTACCGGTATGCCCATTTTGTACCGTTCCATCCTGCGTATCAGCTCCGGCTTGGCGATTACGTAACCAATGCGCAGGCCGGCGATTCCGTAAATTTTTGAGAACGTGCGCGACACGATCACGTCGGCACCCTGTCTCACCAGGTCTACCATGACTTCTGTTGCCCGGGTTCCATGAACTCCAGATAGGCTTCGTCTGAGTAGACGATTGTTTTTTCGAAGCTTCCGCACAGAAGTCGCTCACAAGTTTTGAATCCACGCAGGTTCCCGTTGGGTTGTTGGGATTGCAGACAAATACAAGTTTGGTGTCGGCTTTGATGGCGCTCATCATCTTACCGAGGTCGTGTTCCAGCCTGTCGTTTACATCCACCTGGTCCCACTTCGCGCCGTATGTTTGTGCGAAGTTCATAAGTACCGGAAAGGTCGGATTGGCCGAAAGCATGCGCCCACCTTCAATGCCAAATGCTTCGCCCGCCACACACAGCAGCTCGCTCGATCCGGCACCCAGCGTAATGTGATCGGGTGTTACACCTTCCTTTTCGGCCAGTATTTTTTGAATTGCTCTACATACCCGAATGGGTAGCGGTTGCCTTCCGACAAAATCTGCTGCACGGCGGCGCGCGCACGCGCGGAAGGTCCGTAAGGATTTTCGTTGGCGTTCAGGCGAATCTTGATGTCTTGAAGTGGAATACGACGGAAAAAATCTCTTTCGATGTTGCTCACCGGCATAGCCATCAATTGATCGGCCAGCGACATGCCCAGTGGTACAGCGGCGCCTAGCGCCAGGGCAGACTTAATCCATCTTCTGC
>JAAURZ010000078.1 GCA_012031955.1 Bacteroidia bacterium | reverse complement strand
ATGGCCACGCGCTGAGCCTGCCCCTGGCTTATTTCGCTCACCTTGCTTTTCCTTTTATCGGCGAGGTTAAGGCGGGCAAGTGTCTCATCCACTCGCTGTCTATCGGCTTTCAACCCGGAGAGGTACGGTGCCATAAGCAGGTTCTCCTCCACGGTAAGCGCGCCCAGCAGGTGATTCTTCTGGAACACAAAACCCATTCGCTGTCCGCGGAATTTGTCGAGTTGTGTTTCCGACAGCGACGACAATTCCAGGCCAGCCACGCGCACCGATCCTTCATAGCCGCGACGCAATCCGCCCAGGATGTGAAGCAGCGTAGTTTTCCCGCTCCCCGACTCACCTAGTAGCAGGCAGGGTTCTGACTGACCTATTTCGAAATCAGGAAACGCCAGCGTGTGAGTTCCGTAAGAGAAGCGCAAGCCCCGGGCACTGATCATTCGTGTCGCTATTAGGTCGCAAAATAAAAAACCTTCCAGGCAATTAAGGAAGGTTTTGATGACCGGTAGAAAAAAATACCTGTTGACTTAGCTTCGTCGGCGCCGAACGAACGAATAGGCTACCAGGGCAACCAGCACCGGTATGCACACGCAAGGCAGCACGTCGCCAATATTTGCGTACAATGTCTTGCGCGTGTTTATCGGCACGTTGGCGACGAACACTTTTCCTCCTGCAGCATAAAAGTTGTTGTCGCCGGTCACGGCACCACTGCTGTTGGTTACAATAGAGTGCGCGCCACTAACCGGCCTTACGAGCGAAAAACCATTCTCAATGGCGCGCACCGAGGCCATCCGCGCATGGTAGGGCGCAATCTCGCGCCAGTCGCCCGACGGGAGCACGAGCATGTCTGCCCGTTGCCGACCGGCCTTCCGCATCAGTGCTGGGAAATCTGCATCGTAGCAAATCGAGATGGCCATCCTGCCAAAAGGTGTCTCAATCACCGGCACCGCTCCGTCGCCGGCTATGCTTGGTTCTACCAGCGGCACGGGTTTGTTCTTGTAAAATGTATGAATCAATTTTCCTTCGCTGCCCCATACCATCAGCTTGTTTTCAATAAATGGTTTTCCTGTTTCTATTTTTCCGGTGCGAATGGCGGCCACGCCGGCCACCAGCCAAATATGGTATCGTGACGCAACCGCAGCCGCGCGCTGCGTGAATGTTTCTTCCATGTGCTTCGGCATGATAAACGCTGCCTCTGAAAACACAATCAGCCGGGCGCCGGCTTCCGCCTCCTGCGCGGCCAGCGCCAGCAGACTATCCTGCTGCCTGGACATGGCCCGGTAGGTGATTTTGAATTTGAGGGAATCCGGATTTTCAATGAAGCGTACAAATCCTTTTTGCAGGGTTTGTAACTCCGGCGAATTCTGCGTCAGCCTGTCTTCGTCAATGTCGACTACCGCACCAAAGGCGTCGTGGTACATCGCTTTCAGCAGGGCGGCGTTGTTGTATGTAATACCGGCCGTGCGCACCGTGTATCCATCGCGCTGGAAGTAAGGATGCGTTCTGAAAGCACCGAATACCCACGCACTCGCAACTACTGCGACGAAAGCAAGAAATGACCGCCGTGGCCAAGTGAATGCGGGAGCCGTTACGGCCTCGAACAGCAGTGTGGCAAACCACCCGATCAGAAATGTGATGCCCCAAATGCCAGTGAGCGATGCGAGTTGCATGAGCGGTGCAAACTCCATCTGGGTGTAGGCAATCGAGTTCCATGTTCCGCCACCGCCAAAACCGTCGAAGTATTCTACCACGACAAGCGCAACCGGAAATATGACCAGCCGCGCGGACAGGACATGTGAGGCGCTACCAGGCGATGGATCATATACGGGACTGTTTTGATGACGGCGCCGACAAGCGCCATGACGACAAAGACCAGCGTTGGAAACGGCATTACACCGTAGCCCGCAATAAGATTGGCGAGCCAGATTACGCCAATGCCCGCCAGCAACGACCGGCCCGGCTTCAACCGATGCACCAGCAACAAGAGCAGCGGCGGACCTAACCAGGCGGCAGGTGCGAGAACCCACTTAGGCGAGAGCAAGCTGAACATGAACACGGCCAGTGAGGCGATGGCATAAGAACTTTTAAGGCTGGGTAATTTCATCCGTTTCTTTTTTGAAGTTTGACGCTTCAAAGAACGGAACGGCAACGCATGCCGATCGACCGTAAACCGGAAGTCGAACCAATTTTCCCTGGAGTTGAACGCGATGGTGCGCGTGTTGTCAGGAAGGTGACAACCGGCTGTGCTGTTGGCGGTAGGCTGTGGGGGTAAGGCTGGTCTTCTTCTTAAAGAGGGTATTGAAACTGGACTTTGAATTGAACCCGGTCTGATACATAATTTCAAGCACGGTGAGCCTATGCGACGCCGCATCCGCGAGCAACAGCTTGGCCTCCTCAATTCTGTATGTGTTCACCAGGTCGAAAAAGTTCTGGCCAAAGCCTTCATTGATTACTTGCGATACCTTTTTGGGCGTCGACTGCATCAGGTTCGCGAGCTGCTCCAGTGTAAGGTCGGCATCGCGGTAGCCATGTCTGTGTTCCAGTATTTCCAGCAAAACTTGCTTTTGCATGTCCAACTCAACGCGTGAGAGGAGACTCACTGCGTATTTACGGTCGCCGGTTGAAACACCTGCAAATATTTCGGGTTGTTTCAGTCCCCGCCATACAGTGGCAGTGGCAAACGCCATCACCATTACCAAGCCTACCACCAACCCTGCATCGCTCCATTGCTCAAAGCCCACGGCAGGCATGAAGGTGTAAACCAGGGACACGAGCGCGACAATGGCTATGGACAAGTGCAACACCATGAGCCACTGCATGCGGGCTTTGTCTGGCGTGGAAAGTTGGTCCAGCAACCTGCGTCGATAAGTGCGCAACGCGATGATGGCCATGGCCAGGTAAACGCCGACATGCAAATAGACCAGCGCGGCCGCCACGTAGAAACCAGCGGGAAGCCGCTGACTGGTGACAGCCTGCTGAATTACTGCCTGCTGCTGGATGGGCTGGGTGTGATAATAGACTTGCAATGCAACGGTGGCGACGGCAAACGGTGTAGCGTGCCACCAATACCCATGTGCCCATTTAAAATTGTTGAAGATCAAACTCAATGTGTAGAGGTACAACAACGGACCAATGAGAAACACGACGCCATCGGCGAGGAAGGCCGCCGCGGGGAAGCGCGCGTAAAATTCAAAATACTTGAGCAGGCCTTCCGCGATGTTGATCCAGAAAATGAGCAGGAACGAGGCGAGAAGGCAATTACTCACGCGCCTCCCACGCCTGCTGCCGAATAGAAAAACAATGAGCAGCGACAGTTGAAACAGGACGATGGACGCGGTAACAATGAGCAGGTTTTTCACAGATCAAGACCAGGCATTAGGCTACAATTCGTTCGGGCGCGCTGTATACGTTGAAGCGATCACTCTTTAAAAAACCGACGAGCGTGATGCCCACTGACCGGGCAAGTTCGACGGCGAGGCTGGAGGGGGCGCCAATACCGGCGACAACCTGTATGCCGGCGAGCGCCGCCTTCTGAATCAACTCGAAGCTCGCGCGTCCGCTCAGCAGTAGCACGCGGTCGTGCAGGGGTATGGCGTTGTCGCGCAGTGAGGCGCCCACCACTTTGTCGAGCGCATTGTGCCGGCCCACGTCCTCGCGCATGATCAAGAGTCTGCCGGCGGTGTCAAACAAAAACGAGGCATGCAGGCCGCCTGTTCGTCGAAATGTTTCTTGCAATTCAATCGCAACGTCGGGCAGGTTATAGAGCATGTGTTCCTGTATCCGCGTTGTAAAGTCCAGTGGTTTGCAGTTCACCTTCACCGCGTCCAGCGACGACTTGCCGCATACGCCACAACTTGATGTCATATAAAACTGCCGGTTGAGGATACCTTTTGCTTTTTCCGGCGGAAGGTCTAACGTAAAGTCTACGCGATTTTCTTCCGGCTGCATGGCCGACAATATTTCATTAGACGAGCTAATTATTCCTTCTGTGAACAGGAAGCCGGTACCAAGTTCAATGTCGTGCGCCGGCGTACGCATTGTGACGGCTAACGGCTGCGAAATCTGTGTGGAACAATTGACCCTTATTTCGAGCGGCTCTTCGATGGCAACTTCGTCGAACGAATTGCTTCTCCCTTCTTTTGACACACGGAGTATGGGTATTTCATTCACAGCTCTCATATCGACGCCAAATCTGTAACTTTCGAAGTTAACGGTTTTTTCGGCCATGACTGACGTTTTCAGGTTTAAACAATTCGATGTACATCATGCGAGGGCCACGATGAAAGTGGGTACCGATGGCGTGCTGCTTGGCGCTTGGACTGAGCTAACAGGCAGCGAGCTTCGCATACTTGATGTGGGCACCGGGTCGGGCGTGATTGCGCTTATGCTGGCGCAACGCTCGGCAGCCAATACGCACATCGATGCCATCGACATAGACGAAGCCGGCCTGGAAGAAGCAAGGCTCAACTTCGATCGTTCTCCCTGGCCAACACGCTTACACGTTGTTCACACGGCGGTGCAGTTGTACCATGCCGAACGCTATGACCTGATCGTGAGCAACCCGCCTTATTTTATCAACAGCTTGCGTGGACACGACGACGCGCGGAACAGGGCGCGGCACACTGTGTCGCTCTCCTATGCGGAGTTGATCGCTGCCGCGGCGCGACTGCTTGCCACCAACGGGTCGTTCAACGTCATTTTGCCTGCACCTGCGTACACGCAATTCACAGACATGGCCCTTGCGGCGGGCCTGCACTGCCGGAAAAGCTGTGCCTTCAAACGCGCTACAACAAACCGGTGGAACGTTACTTGCTGTCTTTTCAATGGACTAAAGGCCCATGTCAGCAAGAGTCGCTCACGCTGTACGCTGAAGGAACAGCCTGGAGCGACTCCTACAAGACGCTCACAGGTCCCTATTATCTGGTACCGGCAGGAAATATTTCTCACTGATAATCAGCTAGGTTAGAACTTTTAATTGCATGTTTAAACATATAACTTGAAACTTGTGTTACTTTGTTATAATCAAAACCTGTTAATCAACATGAAAAAGCTAATTGCCTTATTAATTGTATTGACCTCCGGTGTAGGTGCATTTGCCCAGACTACCTGGAATGTGGACAAGGTGCACACTAACATCGGCTTCTCTGTATCGCACATGGTGGTGGCCGAGGTGGACGGAAAATTCAAAGATTTTGATGCCACGATTGTCACCAAATCGGACGACTTCGATGGTGCTAGCGTAGAATTCACTGCCAAGGTTGCCTCTATCGACACTGAAAACGAACGTCGCGATGGGCACCTTAAGTCCGATGATTTCTTCAGCGCCGAGAAGTTTGAAAACATCAGCTTCAAAGGCACGCTGAGCAAAGCCGGCGGCAAATATCAACTGAAAGGTAAGCTGACGATACGCGATGTGACCAAGGACGTTACGTTCGACGTTACGTACGGTGGCCAGGTGGACACGGGTCGCGGGATGAAAGCCGGCTTCAAATTGTCCGGAAAATCAACCGTCTCGAGTACGGTTTGAAGTGGGACAACAAGCTTGCTTCCGGTGAACTGGTGGTGGGCGATGAGGTTGCCATCACCTGTAAAATCGAGCTGAACAAAGCTTAATCGAAGCCACGGCTTCAAACACAACCCATGACCTTTTTTGGCGTGGGTTGCGTTTTTTTAAACAGCCATGAGAATAGAAGACGAAATATCACAACCTATCTTCAGGGACGTTCATCAGAAGGCCATCATCAACCTTGTCTATACGGCGGGTTGGCTGCAGTACAAGTCGCTTGAGTATTTTAAGCCGTACGGCATCACCCCACAGCAATTCAATATTTTGCGGATACTGCGAGGCCAGCAGAACAAGGGTGTATCGGGTGCGGTGATCAAGTCGAGGATGCTCGACAAAATTCAGACATCTCGCGGCTGCTGGCCCGGCTTGAGGGGAAGAAGCTCATTCAAAAAGTAAGTTCATCGTCCGACAAACGTGCGTCCGAAGTACATATCACGCGAGAAGGTTTGTCGCTGCTGCAGGCAATCGACGAAAGCAAACGGCTCGACCTCGTGTTGCAGCTCACAGAAAAAGAGGCCACCCAGCTCAGCGCGTTGCTCGACAAAGCACGCGGCTAGATTTTCGCCAACTCTTCTTTTACAAAATTCATAAGCTCGCGAATGTATCCGCGGCTGAAGTCAAAACGGATCCCTGCCGCCGCATATATTTCCGGAATGGATTTCATATAACCCAGCTTCAACGCATTCTGATATCCTTGCAGACCTTTTCTTCGGGTCGTTTCTAAAATTCCTCCACACGGCAATCGCGCCAAGTTGCGCCATACCATATTCGATGTAGTAAAAGGGAACTTCATAGAGGTGCAATTGTTTCTGCCAGAGGCAATCCTTTGCGGCGGCCAATCCGCTCCAATCGGTCACGGTGTCGGAGAATGCATCAAGTATCTGGTTCCACTCCAGCCTGCGTTGGTCGAGGTTGTGGTTCGGGTTCTCATATATCCAATGCTGAAACTTGTCGATGGTAGCGACCCAGGGTAGCGTTTCGATAAGGTCTTCGAGGTGTTCGCGCTTGGCACGACGCAAATCGTCTTCGTTTGTGAAGAAGACGTCCCAATGGTCCATCGAAATAAGTTCCATGGACATGGAGGCGAGTTCGGCCACTTCGGAGGGGGTTGATTTAAAGTCGTTGAGTGCCAGGTCGCGCGTGAGGAAATTATGAATGGCGTGACCGCCCTCATGCATAATGGTGACCATGTCGCGAAGGGTGGATGTGGCATTCATGAAGATGAACGGCACGCCGATTTCGGCCAGGGGATAATTGTAGCCTCCCGGTGCCTTGCCTTTGCGCGACTCGAGGTCGAGATGGCCCATGGATTTCATGATCGACAGGCATTGACCCAGAAATGGATCAAGGCGTTGAAACACTTCGATCGTTTTTCAACCAATGCCTGGCTGTTGTCAAACGGCTTCAAGGCGTCTTTACCTTCAGGGTCCACGGCCTTATCCCACGGGCGCAGCGTGTCTACTTTCAATGCCTGCCTCCGCTCTGACGCGAGGACGTTGAGTAGCGGTACTACCTCGTGCGAAATGGCGGCATGAAAGTCAAAACAATCCTGCGGTGTGTAGTCGAATCTTCCGAGGGATGTAAACATATAGTCTCTGAAGTTCTTGAAGTCGGCATTTATCGCCACGCTGTGACGCAGGCCGACAAGTTTTGTGAACAGTTCGTCGAGTGCATCCTTGTCCTTCAGCCGGCGCTCGGTGATTTTGCGATAGACTTCCTCCCTCCTCGCCCTGTCGGTTGACATCATGATTACGGATGCCTGCTGCAGAGTAAGTTCTTTACCGTCCATTTCCACAGTCATGGCGCCGGATATTTGCGCATACTTTTGTGTTTCAGTTTGTATTTCAGTAAACAGGGGTACGTTCTTTTCGCGGAATATTTCAATCTCTTTTCGAAGCGTGCGGATCATTATGTCATACCCTTCTTTTTTGCCAAGGCTATTCAGAAACTCGCTGGCGGCAGCTTTCTTGTTGAGCTGATCGCTTACCGGCGCTACTTGTGGTTGGATATTTTGAACAAAGTCCTGGTAACGCGCGGCGTACTCCTGATTGTCGGTGTAGCAAGTCATTTTGATATAGCGCCACGCCATGTCTTCGGCGATCACCGACTCAAGTTCGCTGCGGTCGCGAAACCACTGCTGCAGGTCGCCTTCGTTCGCGATGTTTCGCTCCAATAAATCGTCGAAGTAAGGTTTGAGGTTATCCCAGGATGTAAGCTGGAACGACCCGGGAATAAATTTTCGTTCGGGCCTTGCGGGTATATTCAGTGTTTCACTCATAGCGTCTTGATGTCGTGCCCAAAACTAAAACAATTTGGCCGTTGATGGAAACCAGCGCTACACAACAAAAAAAAGGAAGCGCGTTGGCGCTTCCCTGGCTGGGCTCTGTGAATAAAAAGTCTGCTAGTATCTTGATGCTTCAATTTTGGCGCGCTCAATCTCAAGATCGGCCACCACGTCTTCCACAAATTCAGTCCACTCTATCGGGGCCGGGGTACCATTCTTGAACAGCTCGACGAGTTGCCCCACGGTTACGGATTTCAGATTGAAGGAGATCAGCAGGTCGGACACGAACTGCTTTTCGGTGTCGGTTACTTCATTGTCGGCAAACACCAGTTGCATGAGGTCAAAAAGCATGCTCATACGATTGGTCAGCGATTCGGGAAGAAAAATCTGGTGACCGGATTTATCTTCCAGTATCTCGTTGATCTGCCATTCCTTAAGTCCGCGTCGGAGACCGATCTTGGTGATCATCTCAAGCTCAGAAGAATCAAGGTTGCCGTCAGTCGAGGCCAGGGCAATGAGATTGCGCAGGTAGTTCTTCTTAAAGCTGCTTCGTTGGTGTTCAAAAAAAGTTGTCATTTTATTTGGGTGTCTTTGGACCTGTAATGACAAAATAGGTTCCATTATTCCTTGCTGCGACAATAGCGTCAAAAAATGCTTCAATAGGCCCTTAAATCAACATTCCAGACCTTGCCACTGGCCTTTATTTTCTCAAAAAATAATGGAATGGTTTTCATTTTGGGAATGTGGGCG
>JAAURZ010000077.1 GCA_012031955.1 Bacteroidia bacterium | reverse complement strand
AAACCTGGAGGGAAAAGGAGATGACCTACCTGACAAACGTTCCGAACGACTATATTCAGATTTCATCCGGATTGGGCGAGGCGCTTCCTTCATGCGTCGTTATCCTGCCGCTGAAGCTCAACGAAGAAGTCTTTGGCATCATCGAACTAGCCCTATTCAAGCAGCTCGAGAGCCACGAGATCGAATTTCTTCAACGTGTTTGCGACACCATCGCGGCCGCGTTGTCGACGGCAAAAGTGAATACCCGCACGCAACGCCTCCTTGTTCAGACTCGCCACCAGACTATGGAACTTCAAAACCAGGAGGAGGAGATGAGACAAAATGTGGAAGAACTTTCTGCTACCCAGGAGGAGCTGGTAAGGAAGGAGACTGAATATGTGAAACGCATCAAAGAACTTGAACATCGCCTTAGCCTGAACGACATTGCTGCATAGCAACTCGGTTTTCCTGTGAGATTGTTGAAGGCGCTCTGGACTTTTTTCCGGGCGCCTTTTTACTTTCCAGACCGGAAGTGAAGGTAAAATGATGTGCCCCGCCCCGACGCAGATTGCACTCGTAGTTGGCCTTGGTGCAACGCCATGATCTGCTTGGATAGACTCAGGCCAATGCCGGAGCCTTCTTTTTTTGTTGAGAAGAAGGGCACAAATATCTCTTTCAATTCTTTTGCAGGAATACCCGGGCCGTTGTCCCGGACTTCAAATTATGTGGCCGGTACCGTCGTGGCCGGCAACTATCTGTATGGTACCGTCGGCACGGCCTTCAAGGGCTTGCATGCTGTTGGTAATAAGGTTGATGAGCACCTGCGCAATCAGCTTGCGGTCGAAGTGCATGGAAAGTGTGTCGCTTACTGTTGTGCCGAAATGAATACCGCGTGCGTTCAGTTGCGGCTCCATCAAGAGGCCAAGTTCTTGCATAAAGGCCTTGAGCTCCACCAGTTCGATGCTTGGTTTTGGAACGCGGGTCAGCTTGCGATAGTGCTCCACAAAAGTGAGCAGGCCTTCACTGCGCTTGTGAATGGTGTTGAGGGAAAACCGGATATCGGCGATGTTGTCTTCCGTAATGTGGTCGTGTGGCTTCTGCGTACCGCCACGCTCCTGAAGCAAGGCTTGCATCGTTTCCGTGAGCGACGCAATCGGCGTCACGGAGTTCATTATCTCATGGGTCAAAATTCTGATCAGCTTGTGCCACGCCTCAATTTCTTTTTGTTCGATCTCAGAGTCGATATCCTGGAAGGTAATCAGCTTGTGAGGCTTGTCGAGAAGGAGAACTGAACGCACATCCACCGAAAGGAAACGGGTACTTCCGTCCGGCGACTTAAGCTCCAGCAACTTGCGACCGTTGTCGCCGATTGCAGCGATCTCTTCGGCAAATGCAGTGTTGACTAGACTCACGAGCCTCCAGTTTTTAATGCCGGTGATGCCGAGCGTTTTTTCTGCCGTATTGTTGATAAGTACGATGTGGTTCTCTCCCTCAATGGAAATAATACCAACGTGTAGCTGCTCCACCAGAAGTTGGAGGAACTGGTATTGCACTTCCTTTTCAACCTTTGCCTGCTTGAACGCTTCGATCACATCGGTCATGCTGGCCTGCAGATATTTAAACGAAGCCCCGACCGGAAGTTGCCTGAAGGTTACGGAGAAATCATCGTGTCTCACCGCCAGAAACAACCGAGCAAGCTCGCGGTTTGTTTGATTCACAAATCTCACCAGTTCTGCAATCTGGATAATGATAATGGTGGAAAGGATGATTTGATTGAAGAACAACCGGCGGTCGCCGAAAATATAGGCAAGCAACGACATGGTAACGAGCAGGAGCAAGGTCCTGATCATGATTTGTACCGTGAATCGTCGAAAGAACATATCCCTGTCTGGTTAGTCGAATATCTCTACTTTCGGGTACCCCTTTTCTTTACCGCCTTTTTCGTTCTCAACAGAAGGGCAAGAGCCATGAGCGCGCGAATCTCTTTTACCGGCAAGTTGGCGGTCGGGTCGATGCGAATGATACTCATGCGTGCTCTGCTACCACGCTCCAACGCCGGGTGTTTGATCTGCGCGCCGTCTACCAGGCCAAGATACGGAGAATGATCTTTCTTATCTGTCCAGAGGTAGCATAACATCTTGCCATTAAAACAGAATACGGGCATTCGGTATTTCCAGGTGAGCGTGATGTCGTTATGCGCCGCAAGAACCAGGTCACGCAGTGCAAGCAGACAACTTTTGTTTGGCTCCGGTTGCGAAAGAAAGTAGTGATCGATGGCGTCGCGGTGCATCATTTGAGGTGGCTTTATATTCCATGTTTCCGCATGCGGCGGTACAACGCTGTTCTTGTCATACCCAGTGCTTTGGCCGTGTGGCTTACATTGCCGTCGTGCTCCTGCAAGGTCTGCTGGATAAACTGTTTCTCCATGTCGTCCAGGGTCACCGGCCGTTGCGATAATACCTGGTCTTGCTGTGTCGTGCTGATCAGCAATCGTTCTGAAGAAATTTAACTGTTCTTCACTCAGAATGATGGCGCGTTCTATCGCATGTTGCAGCTCGCGAATGTTGCCGGGCCAAGGATACCGTTTCATTTGCGTCATTACGTTTTTGGCAATCTTCACTCCAGGCCGGTTGTATTTCCTGCCATACATCTGAAGAAAATGTGCCGACAACTCCGGGATGTCTTCCATGCGTTCGCGCAAAGAAGGCACGCGTATCTCCACCGTGTTGATGCGATACAACAGGTCCTGCCTGAAGCGCTTGTCAAATACCATTTCGTGCAGAGGCATGTTGGTGGCGCAGATGAGACGGAAATTCACGGGAACCAGTTTGTTGGATCCTACACGTTGCACCGCGCGGCGTTGAATCACGGTAAGTAGCTTCGACTGCAATGGCAGCGACAGGTTGCCGATTTCATCAAGAAAGATCGTGCCTCCATCGGCCAACTCAAATCTGCCCGGCTTATCTTGTTTGGCATCGGTAAATGACCCCTTCACGTGGCCGAAGAGCTCGCTTTCAAATAATGTTTCCGTGATGGCGCCAAGGTCAACGGCGATAAACACTTTGTTAGAACGTGCAGACTTCCGATGGATGTCGCGAGCCACCAGTTCCTTTCCGGTTCCATTCTCGCCCAGTATCAGCACATCGGCATCGGTGGCTGCCACCCGGTCGATTAGTTCATGCACCCGGGCGATGGATGGCGAAGTGCCTACGAAGTCTGCGTATTGTTTGCCGATAGTATCGAACAGCTTCTCTTGTGTGTTTCTAAGTTTTTCAACCTCGCGACGCGACTGCCGCAATTGGAGTGCGGCCAGAATTGTACCCAACAGTTTTTGATTTTTCCAGGGCTTAAGTATGAAGTCGGTGGCGCCATTCTTCATCGCCTTCACGGCAAGGTCTATTTCACCATATGCCGTAATTAAAATCACTACAATGGTGGGGTTTACGGCCAGAATTTTCTCCAGCCAAAAGAAACCCTCTTCGCCGTCGTTCACACCTCGTTTGAAATTCATGTCAAGCAATACCATGTCGAAGTCGTTGGCCTCGAGGTGTGCAGTGATGCGTGCTGGATCGACCTCGATCACCACCGTGGCAAACTCCTGCTTGAGAAACATACGCGCAGACTCCAGTACGTCCTGGTCGTCGTCGACTATCAGTATTTTGGCCGGACTCATAAGCGTTGTAATGCCCCGATGGAAGTCAAATGTATTGAATTAATGTATCATATTCATACATAATGGTGTAACGAATGTGATACAGTGTGCGATTTAAGCGAACTTAAAATCCTCGTTTTTGTGCTAATTTTGTAGTTTCTCTTATTGGTATGGCCTTTGGCTGTAGTGATATCAAAAAAGTATGGTAAAAGCCTTTTTCAAAGTCGCCTTCAGGAACTTCGTAAACGAGCGCTTTTTCTCGCTGATCAACCTGGCCGGGTTGTCCATCGGCATTGCGGTCGCATTGCTGATCGCTGTGTTCATCGCTCATGAAGTGAGGCTTCGATCGCTTTCATAGCAAGGCTGATCGGATCTATCGGATTGCCAACCACCTTGAAATTGGCGGCAACGTGGGCGACTTGAACAACACTTTTCCCCCATTTGCGCCGGCAATTGCCAACGATCTGCCCGAAGTGGAGACAGCCGTCAGGCTGCTGCTTTTAAACGGGCGTGTCTTCAAAAACGAAGACAAGGTATTCGCTGAAGACCAGGTGTTGCTGGCCGACCCGCAGTTCTTTCATGTGTTCGACTTTCAGTTGCTTGCCGGCGATCCGGCCACGGTACTTAAAGATCCGCATAGCGTGGTGGTTACGCCTGATCTTGCGCTTAAATACTATGACACGTCGGAGCCTGCCCAGGTGGTGGGCCGTACAATTCTCATTAACGCGGAGCCATTTGTTGTATCGGGCATTGTGGCACCTGCGCCAGACAATTCGCATTTCCATTTCAATGCACTCATGCCATTGCAGTCGCATCCCATTGGACGCGATGTAGAATGGAATAATATCAACGTTAGCACTTATGTGCTGTTGCAGCCCGGCGTTGCCATCGACGGCATGATGGCCAAGGTGGATGACTTGCTGAACAGCTACATGCCCGATAGAAAAAATCATGCTAGCGAAGGCGTACTTATTCAGCCATTTGCGCAGGCGCTGACATCCATACACCTGTACTCCAACTTAATGGGCGAATTCGAACCGACTAGCAGTGCAGCCACCCTCTGGATATTTGGTGGCGTTGCGGCCATCGTGCTATTACTTGCGTGTGTCAATTTTATTAACCTCACCACCGCGCGATCTGCCAATCGTGCCAAGGAGGTAGGCGTGCGAAAGGCCCTTGGATCGAACCGTGTTCAATTGGTGCGCCAGTTTATGATGGAGTCGTTCATTATGGTATTCACGGCAACTCTCATCGGGCTGGGTATCGCCGAACTACTTCGCTACCCCTTCAACACAATCACCGGAAAACAATTGACGCTTGAAGTGCTCGCAACACCTGCCTACGGTTCCATGCTTGTGCTCTTTGCGATGGTAATTGGGTTACTCGCAGGCGCTTACCCTGCGTTCTACCTTGCCAGGTTCCGGCCGGTACAAGTGCTGAAAGGAAACCTACGCTCAGGCTTTAAAGCGAGTCGGCTGAGGAATGCGTTGGTGCTGTTTCAGTTCATGATTTCAATGGTGTTGATCACCTCCACGCTCGTTGTACAGCGGCAATTAACGTACATGCGCGAGCGCAAGCTTGGCTTCGACAAAGACCATGTGGTAATTGTCGACAATGCAAACCGCCTGCCACGTCAGGCCGCATTCATGGATCAGGTGCAGCAGCTTTCGGCGGTCACAAGTCTTGCCTCGGCTTCTTCAAGACCCATTGACGATTACGAGGGGATGTCGCTATCGACAGAAACAGATCGGGAAAATAAAAAGCTCGTCAATTTCATGCGCGCCGACTATGACTATGTCACCACCATGGGAATGGAGGTAGTCGAAGGAAGGAATTTTTCGCGTGCTTTTCCGACCGACTCCTCGGCACTTGTTGTAAACGAGACCGCCGCTCAATTTCTCTTCAACGAAAACTGTGTCGGAAAAAAAGTTTACTTCGACACAACGGCTTACACCATTGTAGGCGTCGTGCGTGACTTCAATTTTGAATCATTGAAAGAGGCAGTGAAACCCCTTGTGTTTTTTCTGCAGCCGAATCAACGCTTCATGGCGGTACGTTTGGGCAACGGCGATTACACCCAGGCAATCGGCCAGATAGAAAATTTATGGAAGCAGCAACAGGCCGATGTTCCGTTCAGCTACACATTTGTAGATGAATCATATAAGAGCCTGTTCCGGGAGGAAAGCAGACTGGGCCTCATCTTTGGAATATTTACCGTGTTGGCACTGTTCATTGCATGCCTCGGCCTGCTTGGACTTGCCGCATACATGACCGAGCAAAGGAGCAAGGAGATAAGTGTGCGCAAGGTGCTGGGTGCCACAGCCGCGCAAATCGTCATGTTGCTCGGCCGCGAGTTCTCGCGCATTATCGTGGTTGCATTTGTCTTGGCCATACCAGTGGCATATTACCTGATGAGCAGTTGGCTTTCCGGGTTCGCTTTCCGCACTACGCTCAATGTGTGGACACTGTCGGCGGGCGGGGTCTTGGTATTTTTGGTTGCCATTACTACGGTAATCTACCAGTCGGTACGGGCGGCGTTGATCAATCCTGTCGAATCACTTAAAGAAGAATAATATGTGGAAGAACCATATCACTGCTAATCTGCGCATGCTCTGGAAAAACCGGACGCACAGTGTGATCAACCTACGGCCAACCCGGTATATGCATTATGCGACGAGTAAACCTGATTTAACATGATTAAGAACTACCTGCTCATTACCCTGCGCAACTTCGTCAAGAACAGGAATCACACCTTGCTCAATGTGCTGGGCTTGAGTGTCGGGATCACAGCGTGTTTGACCATTTTCTGATTATCATGTACGAGTGGCGCTTCGACCGGTTTCACCAGGCATACGATCGCATCCAGCGCGTGGTGCTGCACGCCGGCAATGAGGATGGTATGGAGTATGGCTCGGCCGTTCCATACCCGTTCATGGAAGCATTCAGGAATGATTTTTCCGATGTGCCTCTGGCCACTGAGTTGCACTATACGGAGGATGGCGTGCTCACCGTGGCCATCTTTGGCTTTTTGCTGGCCTGGTCCGACTTCGTCTTCTGCCTCATTCTGATTAGCCGAGATGCGCTGAAAACACTCCCCTACGGCCTGGCATCGATGACCGACGCCTACGCGCTCGCGAAAGTCATGAGCCGCAATCACGGCGTGAACAAGTTCTTCGTGGTCGCCAACCAGACCCGCTCGCCGGGCGAGGGCGACATTCTGTTCAAGAAGTTCGAGCGCGTCGCCAACCGCTTCCTGGATGTCACCCTGGAGTACGTAGGGGAAATCCCGGAAGACCCTTACCTGAAGCGGGCAATTCGTGAACAGCGTCCCGTGACGGCCGCATTTCCGTCATCTCCCGCCTCGCGGGCATTCAAGAAACTGGCGCTCAAGGCCGATAAGTGGCCTGTGCCGGATTGCCCGCGGGGCAATCTCGAGTTCTTCGTGGAGCGGCTGGTGCGCAAGCCCCAGGCCCGGCTGGAGGTGGTCCGATGAGCGGCGTGCGCGCTTACAAGACCGGCTCCGCCGCGCGCAACACGGATGCGCTCGTCATCGGCAACGCGGAACTGGTGAAGAGGATCGCGTACCACCTGGCCGGGCGCTTGCCCGCTTCGGTGGAAGTCGCGGACCTGATTCAGGCCGGCATGCTCGGCTTGCTGGAAGCGGCGGCCAACTACACGGCCGACCGCGGTGCGAGTTTCGAGACGTATGCGGGCATCCGCATTCGTGGCACGAGGAGACGACTTCCAGCACCAGGCGAAGGCTCTGTCTGCGGGAATAGGCGGTACTGTCGGCTGGCGAGTGCGGTCCTTCGGCCCACACACCTTGAAACTGCAGAAATTGTGCTCCAGACATGCGTGCATGGAAACACAGCTGCGTAGACTCGTGCGTGGCACATCTCCACACTTTCGGTGGCCACATCTAGATTGAACACAGTCCTGCCACACGCATGCCAAGTGCGCTGGAGGACAGGCGCTGAGGTGTACTGCATGCCACTACAGGGAGAAGTCAAGATGAGCTGCAAGCATGCCTACACCGAGCACATCCGCGGTCGCATGCTGCACTTCAAGGTTAGCTATGATGCTGGGAAGGGCCGTTCCAGGCGAACCATTGGGCAGGCGGCTCTGCCACTCATGACCGTGCTGCCCGCGCATATCACACTCCAGCTGGTGGCCACAGGGCACAGCCGTGAAGAGTGGCCTTTTTCTATCCCCTTGTACCATGGGTGTGCTTCTCCTGTGCATGCCCACCATGCTATGTGGGTGTGAATGGAAGTGAAAACGCCAGCGCAGACCGTATGTGTCCAGACGTAGTTCTGTGCGTTCAGCACACCACTCACGTACGCACAGTCTGTCGCAGCTTATGTCTATGTACTGGCACTTGCCAAATGTTGATGGCGCGGATTACTTCATGGACCACTCACGTCCCGCTGGCAGCAGGCTTATGCTATCCAGGCTTATGATATCCTACTGCAGCGACCAAGTATTGCACCATATGCTTCGTACAGTAAATGAGCTCCCCAGTGAATGGTGAACGCTGTGGTTTGCAGGGGCCTGCGTGCGGGCAAGCTGACTGGCGCAGTGCGGTGGTCCCTGAGGCGCAACGACAGCATCTCGCGGCTGGCACACATGGCACGCACGCCTGGGCCTGTGGCACCTGTTGGCCCCACACTAACCCTATCACCATCTGGTCACCTCACAGAGGCTTCCACGAATCCTGGGGCCGCACGCTCTGTGTAGAACTGCGCTGTGGCGTGAAGAAGTTGCTGTACACTGCAGTTGAGTCCTCTCAGCTGCAATGCAACGGCAGCAAGTGCACTCCCTTCATAACATGATCATGCGTGTGCGCCAATGGGCGCTGTGTGGGGTGTGGGGAGTAGCAGCTGGTCCCATCGCTTTTGCGCAGCGTGGGGTCATGCACGCCGCACGCATGCATGCATGCTACTCTTGCACCACCCAGGCAGGGGAAGCGTCGTC
>JAAURZ010000076.1 GCA_012031955.1 Bacteroidia bacterium | reverse complement strand
AATAGCCGGTGCCAATCTGCCAGATAATATCGCCGCCGTTAACGAGGTGATGCGGGCTGATGCCGCCCTCGCCGGTGTTGTGCGCAAAACCGCCGATCTGGGCACCCGCGTTGAGCGCCTCTACGGCATTGCCGCTCAGCGAACCGAAGCTCATGGCCGACACGTTCAGCACGCTTGCCTCATAATGTTGCGTGCAGTCTTTGCTGCCTACTTTTACGCGGGGATGATGATTGATGGAATGAAAGTCGTGGGGCACGATGGAGTGACTCATCCACTCGTAGCCTTCTGAGTACACATTCAGTTGGGTGCCGAACGGCGTGGTGTCGATCTGCTTCTTGGCACGCTGGTAGATAACTGACCGGTCGATGCGATTGATAGGTACGCCGTCCGTGTCGGACTCTACAAAGTATTGCTGAATCTTGGGACGGAGGTCTTCAAACACATAGCGCAACCTGCCGAACAACGGGAAGTTTCTGCGTATGGATTGCTTCTGCTGCACCATGTCTGCCACACCCATATAAACGAGCGGGCCCACGAGGATGAACAGGAATAGCGCGTCCCACCAAAAGTAAGCCCACACGAGTATAAGCGCGGAGACAACCACGCTGCCGGCAATGAATAACTTTCTCATAGGTATCGAACTGGTATAGAGGGTATAGTCAAAGATAAGTAACTATCGTCATACTGCTTACTGCACAGGCTAGTTATTCGCACCCGCCAGCACATTGTCGAACGTGATGGACACATAGTACAAGCCGCCGATCTGGCCGCTGCCCAGGTTGGTGGTGTAGTACTTGTTGAGCACGTTGGTGCCGCCCACCTTGAGCATGGCGTGCATGCGTGACAGCTTCACGTTCACGCTCGCATCGAGCGACGAATACGCGGGCACTTCGGCTACGCCGAAACTCGATTCCCACAGGAATTCGTTTTGCCACCGGTAGTTTATCGCAAAGCCCACATTCTTCCAGGCCTGGCGGTTTGACAATGAAAGGTTAAACCGGTAGTCGGGCGTGTTGAACCCCGACTGCAACCCGGGGTGTTCGGAAAGGTCTGTTTGCAGTTTGTTGTAGTTGACGTTTCCGCGCACGAGGTATCCCTTTGCCAAGCGGATGTCGGCGCCCAATGCCCAGCCAAAGGCCGTCACCGGAAAATCGGTACTCACCGTGGTTTCATAGCGCTTCTCTTCCGGCGTGTTGGGATTTTGTGCCAACGTCTGCTGGGTCATGAACCCGGTGTAGACATTCTGGTAAATATATCCGTCGACGAGGAGCATCTTCTGCAAGTGCAGGCCCTTGTAGCCAAGTTCTATTGCGCGCACTTTTTCAGGGCCGAAAGCGGGCAACGCCAGCGGACCGTTGTCGGTAACTGGTTTATCTACGATCGGGTTAGGGCCCGACAGCGGGTATACTGGATTTGTATCAAAGTCGTGCGCGTTTTGCACTTGTGGCAACCCGCCCACTACCTGGTAACGGCCCGTGAACAAATCGACCCACTGATCGGAGATGGCCGGAAAACGGAATGCGGTCTGGTAGGAACCTCGCACATTGTGATCGCCATCGGCATCGAGCGCGTACACAAATGAAAGCCTCGGCGTAATCTGCCCTTGAAATATTCATTCTTGTCGTAGCGTGCCGACGTGGTCACTTTAACACGGTCGCGCAGCACCTTCTTGCTCAGTTGCGTGAACGCACCAAACTGGTTCATCACAATCGGCTCTCCGGGCTCATCGAAAAAAATTGTGCCCTCGCTGTTAATGCTGTATATCCGATGGCTTGCTCCGATGATCCATTCCATCCACTTGATCTTCCGGCTGAAGTTGTACAGCCCCTCTATGTGCCACATCTTGCTCTTGTCGGTCACTTTCGAGCCGCCATCGTTTACCGGCCTCAAACGTATGTCGTCAAGCAGTTCATTAAACTCATCGGTGCCTGGCATCGGCAGTGCCGGCTTGCCGTCGGCAAAAACACCGCCTCCGTCGTTACGATTGTCGGCCACGAGCCGGGCAAAACGGTGGGCCTCCGCTTCGTTACCTCCCAGCAGTCGCGTTTGCGTGAACGACGCTATATAATCCTGATACCAGACTTCACTTGGTTTCCAGGCTTCGTTCATCAGCAGCCCGGTGGCGCCTGCATCGTAAGTATTGCCGGAGTTTTCGGACAGGCCATACGTGCGCACGTAAAAGTCCTGGCTCTTGATCTCAAGCTTCCCGCTGTAAATGCTGAAGCCGCGGAGTGAAAACCGATTCTGCGCAGTATACACACTCGTGCCATTGCTGTAGGCGGCCTGGAAGATTGCTTCGAGGTTTTCATTGATGCGGTGGTGTACCGAAGCACCCAGCTTGAGGTTGCTCGTGTTGTAGTCGACGAGGTCTTCTTCTTTCCATCCTGTTCTCGACACCACCTGATCGGGCATAAGTGCGATCACCATATTGTAGAGGTCTTCATACTCCGGTGTGCCTGGCGTGTACCCTTGGCTGGTCGCCACACCATCGGCCACCGATGGTGCTACATCTTTAAGATTAACAGGCACGATAATGTCGTCGCCGTAGGTGTTCACGCCGTCATAGCCGGGGTTGGATTTTCTGGTAAGGCTTGAGTTTGCAAAATCAGTTCGGTCGCGGTAGTCGGCGCCATGCCAGTCTTCGGCTGCAATGTAGCCGGCGGTCGCTTTCACAGCCCACTTTTTGTTCAGTACCTTCGCCCATCGCAGGTTAAATTCACCGTACGGGGCCGGTGTATCGCGGTAATCGGCACCCACATGCATCACACCCAGTTGCGCCGACACGCTAAGACCCTGATAGTCGAACGGATTTTTACTGGTCATGAGGATGGTGCCGTTCATGCCTCCCGGGCCGTACAACGCAGACGATGCACCCACAAGCAACTCCACGCTTTCAACATCGAGTTGTGAGAGACCGAAAATATTACCCGCCGCATAGCTTAGCCCGGGCGGTGTATTGTCGACGCCGTCGATAAGTTGGTTGATGCGGTAGTTGGTGTTGCCGTTGAAGCCGCGGGTGTTGGGCAGTTTAAACAACAACCCATGCACGCTCATGTCTACACCTTTTAGATTATACAACCCATCGAAGAAGTTTGGCGCGGGCGACTGCTGAATATCGAGTAGTCCCATTTTCTCAATGCTAACCGGCGACTTAAGAATATTTTCTTCCACGCGCGACGCCGACACTACAACTTCCTGTCCGAGAAGCACCTGCTCCGACATCAGCACTTCAATTTCTTGGTCTTTGTTGGAAATGGTTCTCCATTGTTTTTCAAAACCTACAAATGAGAACACCAATGTAACCGGCAGCGTTTCGTTGGTGGTGAGCACAAACCTGCCCCGTGCATCGGTAACGGTGCCTGCCAGTTTGTTTTCAACGGTGATGTTCACACCCGCCAGCGGTTCGCCGGTTTCAGTATCCTTTACAATTCCCTGCAACGATACCTGGCAAAAGACTGCCGACATGCTGAATGTAAAAATCGTGATCAGGAAGGTGCGTCGCATTGTGGCAAAAGCGGGGAAGTTCAATTTAATCTGAATTACAACTATTTTGGTAAGATTTCAAAAATTCCAATCATGGATAAGTCGCGGCTATTGCGTTACTTTGGCATACCAACACTTTAACTAAATACTTATGCAAACTACCAAAGCTCCATCGCTCAAGATACTCCCACTGTTACTATCAATCATTGTTGTTGCCGGATTGGCTACGTTTACCGCCTGCGACGACAGTGATGACGACGGCAGCAAGTTCGAGGGCGAATATAAACTTACTTCCGCCACACTCACCACGGCTGTTACTATTCAGGGTGGCGATATGGAAGGCACCGAACTTCCCGTGGGCGCACCGATAACAAGCTACGTGAGCACAAGCCTCTTCAGCGTGGTGCAATGCGACAACGCCGACAATGCTGCTATTGAGCTGAGCGGCAATACCGAAATACACTTCATCTGTTTAGGCGAAACAGGCGACACCAAAGGCGGCAGTTGGACCGATGTGGATGGTGATCTTGTGCTGCAGCTTAGCAGCCCTCCTTTCACACAAAACCTGTCGATCACGGTAACGAACATCGAAGTGAATGGCAACACGCTGGAAGGCGACATCGACAACCTGCCATTTGCCGGCGAACTCTTTGGCGACCCGGGCACACCTGTATACCTCGTCGATATGCACATCGTATTCACGAAGCAGTAGCATTTGACTTTGACATACAAAGACATATTAAAAAAGGGGGCTTGAATCAGCCCCCTTTTTTGTTTTCACTTTGCATTTCCTATTTCTTGTACGCAAGCACCACGCGCTCGATCATGTCGCAGCATTCGTGCAGTTGCTCTTCGGTAATTACCAGTGGCGGCGCCAGCCTGATAATGTTTCCATGTGTGGGCTTGGCCAGCAGACCTTCCTTGGCAAGGGCCACGCAAATGTTCCACGCGGTATCGCTCTCAGGTGTATCGTTAATGACGATCGCGTTGAGCAAACCCCTTCCGCGCACCAGCGTAAGCAAAGGCGTTTTCTTTTTCAGCATCTCCATGCGTTGCCTGAAAACCACGCCCAGTCTCTCCGCGTTTTCCGCCAGCTTTTCATCCTTCACCACCTGCAATGCCTCCATACATATCGCCGCCGCAAGGGGGTTGCCGCCGAATGTTGAACCATGCTCGCCAGGTTTCAGCAACATCATTATGTTGTCGTTGGCAAGTACCAATGATACGGGCATCATGCCGCCCGACAGGGCCTTGCCCAAAATGAGCACGTCGGCGTGCACGTCTTCATGAGCGTGCAGCATCTTGCCCGTGCGCGCAATGCCAGTCTGTATTTCGTCCAGCATGAGCAGCACGTTGTTTTGTTTGCATATTTTCCGCGGCGGCCTTCAGGTATCCTTCATGCGGCACGTACACACCTGCTTCACCTTGGATCGGCTCGATCCAGAGCGCACACACCTTTGGGTTGCCGAGTGCTTTTTCGAGCGCGGCAATGTTGTCGTAGTCGATAATCTCGAAGCCGGGCATGAACGGACCAAACCCTTTGCGCGCCGATGGATCGGTGGACGCGGAAATGATGGTGGTGGTGCGCCCATGAAAGTTCTTGCGCACGGCTACGATAACAGCCTCATTGTCGGGGATGCCTTTGCTCATGTATCCCCATTTGCGGGCGAGTTTGATGGCGGTCTCGTTGGCTTCCGCGCCGCTGTTCATAAACAGGGCCTTGTCATAACTAAAAAGTTCGCATACGTACTTTTCGGCCAAACCAAGTTTATCATTGTAGAATGCGCGCGAGGTAAGCGTAAGCTCCTTGGCCTGTTCCACCATAGCGGCCACCAGCCGTGGATGGCAGTGCCCCTGATTTACGGCGCTGTAGGCCGAAAGGAAATCGTAATAACGCTTGCCCTCCACGTCCCAAAGGAAAACACCTTCGCCCCTGCTCAATACTACCGGCAGTGGATGATAGTTGTGCGCCCCATATCGGTCTTCCAGTAAAATAGCATCCCTGCTCGACGAAATTGACTCCACCATAACTTTGAGAATTAAAAGTTGATCAAAGCTTACAAAGCTATGGAAATAAGCGATGAAGCCCTAGAACCGTGCCTGTTCTTTGCCCCTTGACAAGGATTGTCAAGATCGAAACCAATCTTTGGGCGCCAAATACGGCAATGTTTGGTGTAACGTCGGATTAGAAATAACTTTGTACAAGATGGAAATCATTTTTTTAGCTATAGGGTTGCTTACCGGCGGTGTTGCGGGGTGGTTTTTTGCACGGTCAAAGTCAAGTTCTTCGATGTCAGACCTGCTGGTGGAACAGGCAAGAAGCAAATCCATTTCGCAGCAGCTTGACGACCTGAAGGTGCAGGTCGAAGCGGAGCGGCGCAAAGTGATCGAACTTACCAACAGCCTGGCGGTGAGCGAGGCCAACACGCAAAACATTCAGGAGAAAAAGCTGGAACTCGAAAGTATTCACGACAAGCTTACCTTGCAGTTTAAGCAGTTGGCCAACGATATTTTGAAGAGAAGAGCCGGAAGTTTACCGACCAGAACAAAAACAACCTGCTGGATATGCTGAAACCCTTGGGTGACAAGCTCAACGATTTCGGAAAACGCGTGGAAGACTCGCACAAAGACGCGCTCTCGCAAAACGCAGCACTGAAGGAGCAACTTCAAAACCTGCAACAACTCAACGTACAGATGACCCGCGAAGCAGAAAACCTGACGCGCGCGCTGAAGGGCGACAGCAGGACGCAGGGTGCCTGGGGCGAATTCATTTTGGAGAGCATACTTGAAAAGTCGGGGCTGGAACGTGACCGCGAGTACTCCGTCCAGGAGACGTTCACAACCAACGAAGGGCGCCGACGCCCCGACGTTATCATACGGCTGCCGGAGCACAAGCACGTGATTATCGACTCGAAGGTGAGTCTTACAGCATACAATAATTTTGTCAACGCCGGCTCAGACGACGAGCGCGCCATGGCCCTGAAAGCGCATTTGATCTCCATCAAGCAGCACATGAAATCCCTGGGCGAAAAGAACTACCACGGCATCAGCGAAAACGGCCTCGACTTCATCATCATGTTCATCCCCATCGAGCCTGCCTACATTCTTGCTATCCAGAGCGAGCGGTCGCTCTACGAAGACGCGCTCGACAGGCGTATCGTTTTTGTAAGCCCCAGCTTGCTGATCCCTTCGCTGCAACTCATTAAGAACGTATGGAAGCAGGAATACCAGAACCGCCACGTGCTTGAGATTGCCCAAAAAGCCGGCGCGCTTTACGACAAGTTTGTGAGCCTCACCGAAGACCTGATCAACATGGGCAAGTACCTCGACAAGGCCAAGGGCAGCTACGTAGAGTCTATGAACAAAATCTCGATCGGGCCCGGCAACCTCGTGCGCCGGGTTGAAGAATTGAAAAAGCTCGGCGCCAAGGCCGAGAAAAACCTGGACCCTGCCCTGGTGACCCGCTCGGAAGAACAAGGCGACCTGTTCGACAAAGACTGATTGAATTCCGACGAATAACGGCCGCCTGCGTGCCGCATGGTAGTGGAATCTTCCTTATCTTAATAGCGAATATCAACCCTAACACTACCATGAAAAGGTCAATCTACTACACCCTGTTGTTGTGCGTGCTGCTGAGTGCTTGTGCCACCGTGAAGACCGCCAAAATCCCCGGCCCCGAAGGTGAATGGGACTACGCCATTACCGGCACCCCCAATGGAGACTATTCCGGCGTGATGGCCATTACCAATGCAAACAACGCGCTGGCAGGCGTACTGCGGACAAGTGATGGCGATGCGCCCCTCAACAACCTCGTTTATAAAGCAGAGGAAAAGAAACTGGAAGGCGAATTTGACTACAACGGAATGACGGTGGTGCTCTCTGGCATCGTGGAGGGCGACGCCTTCAAGGGTACTGTATCCACAGGAGGCTACGAATTCCCTATGACCGCCGCACGAAAGAAGTAACCGGCTGCAATACCCGGAATGAAAGGAGCGTTTGATCGAATCACGCTCCTTTCCTTTTACAATGGCTCAAATTTTGACGTACTTTGTAAAACATTTTTTAATCTTGGCAGCTTACCGTAAAGTATTTTTTTATACCCTGCTGGTATTGGGCATACTCTTCATCGCCTTCACGGCGTCGGTATTCCTGTTCAGAGACCAAATCATCAAGCGCTTTATTCTGGAGGCCAACAAAAACCTGAGTACGCCGATTCAGATCGGCAAGATAGACGTGTCTATGTTTGAAGACTTCCCCAGGCTGTCCATCGTGTGCACCGGAGTGTACGTGGAAGACAGCCACCCGGGCCAGTATCCGCTGCTTACCGCCAAGACGGTATCGTTTCAACTCAATCCTGTTCAGGTATGGCAGGGTGTTTATATAATAAAAGGTCTTCAGGTGCGCGATGCCGAAGCCACGCTCAAAATCAACGACAAGGGCGTTAACAATTATACCATCACCTCCAAGGGCGATGGTAGCAAGTCTTCCATCACCTTTGAGCTGGCCAACGTAAAACTTCGACGTGTTAAGGTGCGCTACGTGAGCGTGCCGGCATCGCAAGACATGCGTTTCAGCAGCGAGGAACTCACATCGTCTATTTCCACCAAAAACGATTTGTATACCATTAACGCTGACGGCGACCTGACGACGGAAGAAATCAGCATACGACGAACCGTTTATTTCGCCAGCAAGACTTTTCGTGTGGAAACCACGTTGCTGTATGACGATGTCCAAAAGCAACTCACCATCGAGCCTTCGACGCTGCACCTAAAGAACGCTTCTTTTGCCGTAAGCGGCACCTACGCCTGGAAGGATAAGAACCTGATCGATCTCCATACCGAGGGCAACGATACCGACATCCAAACGCTGCTCTCGCTTCTACCGGAATCGCACGCAGCAGCATTTGATAAGTATCAAAGCAAGGGCGACGTCTATTTCAAGTCGTCGCTCAAAGGAGAGATATCGACGAGCAAAAGTCCTTCATTGAGTATCGACTTTGGATTCAACGACGCTACTCTGTTTCATCCCGATTATAACTCGCGAATAGAAAAAGCGAGCATGGAAGGTTCGTTTGCCAGCAGCGACATCAGCAACGAACGTATGTCGGTGCTTGTGCTGAAGAATA
>JAAURZ010000075.1 GCA_012031955.1 Bacteroidia bacterium | reverse complement strand
AATCCGGCACGCCTGTCGGCCGAGTCGGCCTACTCGGCAGAAGGCGGACATGGAGCTGAACATCCTCGAGCAGGCGGCCAACGCCTATTACATGGCGCTGCTAGGCAAAGCTTCGATGCAGCTCAACGCGGACTTGCTGGCATCCAACGACAGCCTGCTGCAGATTGCACAAGTGCGGCTCGACAACGGCGTCATCGAACCGCTGGAGTTCAACCGCATCAAAACATTGTACCTCGAATCTTCGCAGCGGTGGCAAGAGTCGTCAAACAGTTATGCGCAACAACTCGGCCGTCTGAAAGTACTCTGCGGCCTCGAACAGCGCGATTCCCTGGAGATATTGCAGGAGATCGATCCCCAGTATGCGGGCACTGTCACGCTTCAGGCAACTGCGAGTGGCACGCCGCGCCACAAGGCCCTTTCACTGCAGGCCGGGCAACGTCACGCGGAACTGAAGAAACAACAACTTCGTGTCGCGCCCGAGCTCTCTCTCTTTGCACGCTACACGCGGCAGGCACAACGCAATGAATTCAACTTCTTCTCGCAGCAGGGCGACTGGTTCGACATCGCTCTCATCGGTGTCCGCGCCGACTGGAACCTGTTTACAGGATTCAACAGGCAGGCTTCGATACAACAGGCGTCTTACCAGGCGCGCGCAGCCGAACTGGAATTGGCCGACGCCGATTTGCGCAAGGAGCAAGAACTGGAAAACCTCCGCCAAAATTACCTGACCGCGGCCACAGGCTTGCGCACCTATGCAACGCACTACCAGTTGAGCAAGGAAAATTACGCGCTGGCTACGCATAAGTACCAGGAAGGCGTGTACACGCTGGACCAGTACATCACCATTACCAGGAAATGGTGCGGTCCCAAAATCAGTTTCTCATACAACTTGCCAACTACATGATATCCGGGGCGACCATTGAACTCGAAAACCAATATCAACAGAAATAGACACGCGTCACAAAAGTCAACAAGACCAAACAAATGAAAGTACTGATTCTATTAACAGCAGTTTTTCTCGCATCCGCGGCGCTCACTTCGTGTGGAAATGGCGGCGACTTGTCAACGCCCGACGTTAAGCCGATAGTGGAGGCAGTGTATGCCTCGGGCTTCGTTGTGTCGCATGGCGAATACGAGATCACCGCGCAAGCCGAAGGATACCTGGTGGAGAAACTGGTGGACGACGGCGACCGCGTGAAGAAGGGCGACCCGCTCTTCGTTATCGACGCGGACCAAACTACGGCGCGCTTTCGCATTGCCCAGGAGAAATACACCATGGCACGTAAAAACGCAGGCGACAATTCGCCGGTGTTGCAGGAACTGAAAGCGGCCACAGAAACAGCGCGCACCAAGATGGCGTTCGACTCCGCCAACTTCGTACGGTACACCAACCTGCTGAAAGGGAACGCGACGTCGCAGGCAGAATACGACCGGATGAAACTTGCCTACGAAAATTCAAGAAATGAATATCAATTACAGAAAAGTCGCTATGACAAAAACCGCGACGCCCTCGAGCTCGAATTGCAGAACGCCCGCAACCAACTGGCCATTTCGCGCGACGAGCAAGGTATGCATACCCTCCGCAGCCAGGTAGACGGCATGATCTTCAAGACCACGAAGGAGCAGGGCGAGCTGGTGCGCCGCTACGAAGTGCTGGCTATAGCCGGCCAGCGGGACAGCTACTACATTGAACTCAACGTAGATGAGCTGGATGTGCAACGGGTGAAGCCGGGTCAGGACGTGCTGGTGACCATAGACGCCTATCCAAAAAATCTGTTTCACGGAACAGTGACAAAGATTTATCCTATGATCGACAAACGACAGCAATCGGTAAAGGTGAACGTGGACCTTAAAGAGCAATTGCCCGGCTGGTACTCGGGCTTGTCGCTTGAGGCCAACATAATCGTCCGTCAGAAAGAGAAAGCAATCGTAGTTCCGAAGACGGCCCTGGTGGGGCCCGATTCCATCATGATTGTGCGTGACGGTGAACGAAAGCGCACAAGAGTAGAAACCGGCATTGAAAACCTCGACGAAGTAGAAATTGTGGGCGGTCTTGACTCCCTCACACAAATCGTCGTCAAACATTGATGTTATGAAACTGGCGTTTGAAATAGCACGCACCCACCTGGTTAGCAAACCCAAGCAGACAATCGTCGCCATGCTCGGTGTCACTTTCGGCATAGGCATGTTCATCACCATGGTTGGGCTCATGACCGGCCTCAACGATTTTACCGAGGAGCTCACCATGACTTCGTCGCCCGACATACATATATATCACGACATCACGCAGGAGCGCCCCACCATCCTCGAACAGGTTCGGCCGGATGCACTCACGGCAGTACACCATCAGAAGCCCAAAAATGAAACAGCCAAAGTCCGCAACGCCTTGCAAATTGCCGAAGAGATCCGCAAAGACCCCCGCGTAATGGGCGTGGCGCCAACACTCAGTTCGCAGGTATTTTACAACTACGGACAGGTGCAATTGAATGGCACGATACTGGGCGTCGACATTATCGAAGAAGACAAACTCTTTGGCTTGCGGTCGAAGATGAAGGCGGGGCGAATCGAAGACCTGAAGGCCAACAACGACGGCATCATTATGGGTACCGGCCTTGCGCGAAAACTAAATGCGCAGACAGGCGACCGCGTGGTCATCAGTACGCCGCAGGGCTACACCATGACGCTGAAGGTAGTGGGCACTTTCCAGATGGGCATCGGCACGCTCGACAACGTACGCAGCTACGCCAATATCTCCACCGTGCAAACCATCCTCCAGCAGGACCACACGTACATCACCGACATCAACATTAAGCTGTACGACCTCAACATGGCGAAACCAATAGCGCCGGAATTTCAACGGACTTACGGCTACAAGGCCGAAGACTGGGAAACAGCCAACGCCACTTTCCTAACCGGGTCCATGATCAGGAATATCCTCACTTATTCCGTTTCAATCACCCTGCTGATAGTGGCCGGATTTGGCATCTACAATATTTTAAACATGACCATCTACAATAAAATGAAGGACATTGCGATTCTTAAAGCAATGGGCTTCGCAGGTAAGGATGTGAAACATATATTCATGATACAGTCGCTGGTAATAGGCCTCCTTGGCAGCGTCATCGGCCTGGGCATTGGTTTTGCGCTGTCGTCCCTTATCGCTACCGTGCCGTTCAACGGCGGCGACATTGTGAGCCTGGAACACCTTCCCGTAAACTTCAAACCCAGGTACTACATCATCGGGATCGTATTTGGCGTTTCCACTACAGCATTGGCCGGCTACATGCCCTCGCGCAAGGCAGCCCGTATCGACCCTATTGAAATTCTCCGTGGATAGTATTATGGAAAAAGTATTAAGGACACACAAGATCACGAAATACTTCTACGAGCCTCAGAAGTTTCAAGTGCTGAAAGACATCGACCTTTCGGTGAGCAAGGGCGAGTTTTTGTCGCTGGTTGGGAAATCCGGTTGCGGGAAGTCCACACTCATGTATGTGCTTTCGACCATGGATACAGACTACGTCGGCGAACTGGAAATCTCTGGCGTGCGCATTACCGGTCAAAAGCAAAATTACCTGGCCCAGTTTCGTAACGACCACATCGGGTTTGTATTTCAGTTCCACTATCTCCTTCCCGAATTCACCGCTTTGCAGAACGTGATGATACCGGCGCTGAAGCTGGGCAAGCTTTCGCGCAAGGACGTGGAGGAGAAGGCCTACGAAAAGTTGCGCGTGCTCGGCATGCACGATCACGCCCTCAAGCGTTCGAGCAAGCTGAGTGGCGGCCAGCAGCAGCGGGTGGCCATTGCACGGGCGCTCATCAACGACCCGGACATAATCATGGGCGATGAGCCTACGGGCAACCTGGACTCCTATAATTCACAACTTGTTTTTGATATATTCAACGAACTCACGCATCACTACCACCAGACCATCATCGCCGTGACCCACGACGAAGAATTTGCGGACAAGTCTGATCGCATTGTCGAAATGAGCGACGGTCATATTGTGGAGTAGGGGTAACCGCGAAGTTGGTTGTCATGGAAAAAAAGAGAAAACCCACAACGGCTATGATGTATAAAAATATTACCATCGACCTTGACGAGTTCAGGCTCAGAAATCCGTATGTAAAACATTTCCAGGTGGCGCAAGCCAACCTCGACCTGCTTATTCGCGAGGAGCGTTTGCTTAAACGCATACGTCAACGTCTGCAAGGCAGCAGTAAAAACGCCTGACCCGAAAACATATGCGTTCCGACAGCAGGAGATTCGCGATACTCGGCGGCGGCATTGGCGGCCTTGTGCTGGCCATCGCCTTGGAGCAAAAAGGTTTTGGCGTGCGCCTGTTCGAAAGTGCGCCACAGTGGAAGCCGCTGGGAGCGGGGTTGGGCCTTGCCGGCAATGCTGTGCGCGCATTTATGGAGCTGGGCATCAGCGACGCCATCCTCGATGTGAGCCGCATCATGAAGCGCGTCACCATCAAAAACAGGCAGGGAAGAGCGCTTTCACAAACCGACTCCGAGCGACTGAGTACCAAGTTTGGTGTCGTTAATAATTTTTCAATTCACCGTGCCGACCTGCACAAGGTATTGCTGGACCACATAACGGAAGGCACCGCAGAACTCAACAAAGCCTGCACTGACATTGAGCAACTGCCTGATGGGGTTGTGCTTCATTTTGCCGACGGGACAACGCATCGTGCCGACTATCTCCTTGCGTGCGACGGCATCCATTCCCTGGCGCGAAAAAAACTACTGCCGCAGTCAACTACGCGATTTGCGGGCTACACGTGCTGGCGCGCGGTTATCGATAACCCACCCCCTAACATCAACTGGGACGAAACCAGCGAGACCTGGGGCGGCGGCGCGCGATTCGGCATAGTTCCGCTTACGCACAACCGTGTGTACTGGTTTGCGTGTCTCAACGCAAGCCGAGGCGAGGAGAAATTCAGGAACTACAAAGTCCCCGACCTGCTCCGCCATTTTGGCGACTTCCATTTTCCCGTGCCCGAGCTGTTGCTGCGCACGCGCGAAGATCAACTTATATGGAATGACATTCTCGACATCGCCCCCCTAAGGAAATTTGCTTTTAACAGGGTGCTGCTGATGGGCGACGCGGCGCACGCCACCACGCCCAACCTGGGCCAGGGCGCATGCATGGCCATTGAGGATGCCGTGATGCTTGCCAACTTATTGGAATCGGCCGAGAGCGTGGAGAAGGCTTTTGAAACCTTCGAACGCCGAAGGCTGCCCTACACAAAAAAAATAGTGAACGATTCGTGGCGATTGGGCCGGGTGGCGCAATTGGAGAACCCTGTGCTGATGGCTTTGCGGAATGCCGCCATCCGCCTTACGCCCGAACGTGTTGTCGAAAATCAATTCAAATTCATTTTTCAGGTTCCATTGCATTAACTTATATCCTCAAGCGAATCAACCGAATGCTCGGCTACAAGTCCGCACGTGAATTTTTCAGGGTATATGCCATCATTGTCTTCATGGCGCTGGTGGCCTTTGTTGTACGGCTGGCGAAGTTCGAAGAGTTCGGCTTGGCGTTCCAGATTCAACTGATTTTTATTTCCATCTTCCTGGTGTCCGTCTTCTGGGAAAGCCTGCGCGGTGTTCACAACTGGCTGAACAGGGTTTACCCTTTCGAACGCAATATGACCTGGCGTATCGTAGTACAACTGCTTATCGGGTCGGCTATTGGCATAGTGGTGAGGTCTGTCATATACTATTTCGGCGAGCCTTACCTGCCATTCAAGCTTGATGCTCTTTTCCTTGCAGCCACGTGGGCCATTTATGCCATGATACCGGTTGGCGTTAACCTTGGTTTTTTTACTACCTATTTTATAGGGCGCTGGCGCGATGGACTCCTGCGCGCAGAGCGGCTTGAACGAGAAAAGTCGCAGGTGCAGTTCGACAACCTCAAAAACCAACTCAACCCGCACTTTCTTTTCAATGCGCTCACTTCATTGAACAGCCTTATCTTTGAAGACCAGAAGCTGGCCTCCACTTTCCTGCAGCAACTCGCCAAAGTGTATCGCTACGTATTACAGAATAAGGAAAGAAACTTTGTATCGTTAAGGACGGAGCTGGAGTTTATACAACACTACATCTCATTGCTCGAAACCAGGTTTAAAGGCGGGCTGAAAATTACCATCGACATTGCTGAAAACCTGAAGGACGACCGCGCCGTTGTGCCGGTTACGCTTCAAATATTGATTGAGAATGCCATCAAGCATAATATTCTCGATCGTGACTATCCGTTGCACATCGAAATTTTTACCATGGGCGAGTACCTGATCGTGAGCAACAACCTGCAGTCGCGCGCTCTTGTCGACGCTTCTAACAAACTGGGGTTGGAAAACCTGAAGTCGTTGTACAAGTTTCTGACGGAAAAGCCGGTGCTGATCGAGCCCACCGAATCTCGATTTGATGTGAAAGTGCCGTTGCTTTGAAATGAGCATAAAGAGAACTATGCCCAATGGGGATGTTAATTGCCCGTCCTTTTTAGGAGCTACTCTCAAAATGCGAATTCCATGCCTGCGTGCCAGAATGCCGCGCTACGGCATGCAGGTGTCCGTAAAAAATCAATTATTGACAGATGAACACACTCTTCTTATTATTGTCGGAAACAAAACACAAGTTATCAATGCACATACGAACAGCCCAGTTGGAAGACACAGCCGCGATTGCAGATCTCTACAAAGTAGTGGCGGCGACGGGGCAGCTTCCACATCATGAGGGCGACATCACGGGGCGTTACGTGACGGGTTTTGCGGAGGAATGCATCAGCACAGGTATCATGCTGGTGGCCGAAGACGATGCAAGCGGGAAGCTGATTGCCGAAATTCACGCGCATGCGCCGGTGCCGCAGTCACAGAAGCATGTACTCACCGGGTTGATTTTGGTTGTACATCCGGATCATCAGGGACAAAAGGTTGGTCGCACTATCCTCACTATTTTTCTGGAAGAGATAGGCCTCAACCGCCCCGGCGTGGGCCGCGTGGAAGTCCTTGTACAGGAGAGCAACGAGCGCGCGCTTGCGTTGTTTCAGTCGATGGGTTTCCTCATTGAAGGGCGGCTTGAAATGCGCGCACGCACAGCCGATGGTTTGCTGGAGGCCGACATTCCGATGGCTTGGCAGAATCCCAATTTCGATTTTGACGCATAACCGCTCAGACTTTTTTTGAGGTAAATTGCTGACAGATGAAAATTCTGATCATAGAAGATGAGTCGTTGGTGGCGGTGGATCTGAAAAACCAGATACTTCGACTCGATCCGCACGCCCAGGTGCTGGGCGTGATCTCGAGTGTGCGCGCAGCGAAGGAATGGTTCACCAACAACAATCCGCCCGACCTCATCCTTTCCGACATCAGACTTTCGGACGGAAATAGCTTTGAGATTTTTGAATCGCTGCGAATTCATTGCCCCATCATCTTTACCACGGCCTACGACGAGTACGCAATCCGGGCGTTCAAGCTCAACAGCGTCGACTATCTGCTCAAACCCGTCGACATCAAGGAACTGGAAAGCGCTTTCCTGAAATACAAGTCACTCAATGTAGAAAACGTGCTCGAAGAACAGCTTAAGGCTTTGATGAGCCAGTTCAAAGGTTCGGAGAAACGTTATAAGGAACGCTTCCTTGGTCTTCACCTGAATACACTCATTCCCGTGAACCAGCATGAGATTGCGCTGTTTCATAAAACGGAGTTGATTCACATGTACACCGTCGGCCATGAAAAGCTCATCAGCGAGCACCAGACCCTCGACGAAATCGAAGGGCTTCTCGACCCCGATCATTTCTTCCGCGCCAACCGCCAATTCATTATCCATCGCCAGTCGGTAGGCCGTGTGAAGACTACGCACAAGGGACTTACCGTAGCAATCAAACCGCCAAATGTAATGGAGGTCGACATAAGCCGCGAGAAAGCTGCCCAATTCAAGCAGTGGCTCGGGTGAAATTTTCCAAAAAATATGTCCGGAAAATAAAGCTGTCCTTGTCTATAGGCTGAACCAAATAATTTCAGTCTATGAAATACCTCCTTCTTACCATCGGCCTGGTTGTATGTGCATGCACTGCGCGCAGCAACAACACGGCCACTGCCCAAAAGATATTTGATGCGTTCAATGCCCATGACTGGGAGCGTATGATGTCCTTTTACGATGACGATGCCAGGTTCGAAGATCCGGCGTACAAGCAGGCAGTAACGCCACAACAAGTGGCCCGGCATCATGCCGATCTGGAGCAAATGTTCCCGGATATAAAAGATAGCGTGGTGCATATGTATGGTTTCGGCAACGTGGTGGTGGTGGAATTCATTTCTACCGGTACTGCCAGCGACGGCCAGGCCTTTTCGCTGCCGATTTGCACTGTGCTGGAGTTTGACAATGGCAGGGTGGTGCGCGACGCCACCTACTACGACAACAACTAACCCGGTTGCGACGCCTTACAAAATCTTTAAATTTAATATTATGAAATGAGCATAAGAGAACGGTACCCGACGGGATGTCAATTGCATCGTCCTTTTTACGGGACTTACTCTCAAGATGTGTCCATTAAAATCAATTATTAACAGATGAAAAACTACATGCTATTTATCCGCGAAGACCTGGAGGCACTCAAAC
>JAAURZ010000074.1 GCA_012031955.1 Bacteroidia bacterium | reverse complement strand
TCTTCCGAAGACTGGCCTAACTCTATCTTCATCCGGAGCGATTGGCCCCGGCGTATGCCTTCGGGCGTTTCACCCACAAAATCCATGTCTACATTGAACCGGCCGCCCTCAACGGTAGGGTATACGTAGGTGATCACCAGTTCGTAGGTCTTGTTGGCAAAATCTGTGGTTGCCTTCAGCCCCTGCGATATTCTCGGCAAGTAAAGTTCATCGATCGGCACCTGTACCTTATAGCTTCCCACTACATCTATCTGCCCAAGGCGCTGGCCTGTATTCACGGCCTGTCCCACTTCGAGTTGGGGGCGCGATAGTTGGCCTTCTATCGGCGCACGAATAACGAGGTTGTCGAGTATCTTACCTACTCCATCCAGGCTCAAGCTCATCCTTGACTCTGCCTTGTTTTGCTCGCGTACCTGGCGGATCCGGTCTACCGAGTCTGCACGATACACTTCATAGGTGATCGAACGGCGCTGAAGATTGTATCGGTAGTCCGCCTCTGTCTTTTCGAACGCCTGCTTGGATATCAGTTTTTTCTCAAACAATTCCTTTTCGCGCTTGTACTGCGGTTCGAGAATCGCCAACGCATTATCTATCTGAGCAAGTTCCTGACGCTGTTGCAAGTCGTTCTGTGTAATTTGTAAACGTGTTTCGCGAACGCGGTTGATACTTTCGTTGTATGCTGCTTCCTGCTGTAAGACTGCCAATTCACGGTTGAGGTTGCTTAATTCGAGAATAATATCTCCGGTTTTAAGCATTGCGCCGCTTTCGGCCACCACACGCTTGATCGTTCCCCCTTCCACAGCATCGAGATACACCGTGCGGCTGGGCTGTACGGTGCCCGTCTGAGGTATGCGTTCCTGGAAAATGCCGCGCTCCACGGTTGAAATAGTAATCTTCTCCTTCTCCACTTTGAGCTTCGACCTCCGGTCGGCGAACAGTACCTGGTATCCTACAAACACCACGAACAATGCAATTCCGCCGTAAGCGCCGATACGTTTAAGCGTCCATTTCCTCTTTTTAATCTGACGATCCATTCGAAAAGTTAAGTTAATCTGTCTCCAATTGCCTTTCGGCGAAACACACTGAAACTTCAGTTGTCCACCACGCTTGCGCCAACAAGTGTGCCAATAGCCAGACCGTTAAATGGGGCCATTTTCAGGCAAATCAGCGCACCGTTTTCGTTCACATGTGAACGTACCTGTCCGCAAGCGAACGAAAAAACGGACAAAACAATGCCACCAGGCACGTTTCCCGCGCGTAGATCGAAGTTTCAACTTTCGGTATGCCGTTTGCCCACAATCGGACAGTGGTGTATTGGAGTGATACACTTTTGCACTTAACCTGACCTGTTCCAGATGGATCAAAAGATTGGAAAAATTCTGATTGTCGACGATAACGAAGACTTGCTTAAAGCTGCTAAAATGTACCTCAAGCGTCACTTCGCGCAAGTAGACCTTGAGAAAAATCCGGAAGCCATTCCCGCCCTCATGAACAACGAGGATTACGATGTGATCCTGCTCGACATGAATTTCACAAAAGATGTGAGCAGCGGCAGCGAAGGTTACTATTGGCTGGAAAAAATACTGCAACTTGATCCTTCTGCAGTAGTCGTACTGATTACCGCCTACGGCGACGTGCAAATGGCCGTGAAGGCTATCAAGGCAGGTGCCACCGACTTTGTGTTGAAACCCTGGGAGAATGAGAAACTCCTCGCCACGCTCTTCTCCGCCATGCGCTTGCGCGAGTCGCGCGACACTATTCACAATCTCAAGATCAAGAATGAAGAAATCAACCAGGAGCTGAACAGCCGCTATCGCGACATTATAGGTCAGAGCCCGGCCATGCAAAAGATATTTCAAACGATCGACCGCGTGGCGCGCACGGACGCCAATGTGCTCATACTCGGTGAAAACGGCACGGGCAAAGAATTGATCGCGCGCGCCATTCACAGGAACTCGTCGCGACAAAAGGAAAACTTTGTGAGCGTCGACCTTGGCTCCATTACCGAAACGCTCTTTGAAAGCGAACTTTTCGGGCACAAAAAAGGCTCCTTTACCGACGCGAAGGAAGATCGCGCAGGCAGATTTGAACTCGCCAACAACGGCACACTTTTTCTGGACGAAATCGGGAACCTGTCGATGCCGCTGCAGGCGAAGTTGCTCACGGTGTTACAAAACCGCCGCGTGAGCCGTGTCGGCTCAAACCGCGAAGTGCCTGTGAACATTCGCCTTATCTGCGCTACCAACCTGCCGCTGTATGAAATGGTGAAGGAGAACCGTTTCCGCCAGGACCTCCTCTACCGCGTCAACACCATTGAAATTGAAATACCCGCTTTGCGCGAAAGGCTGGAAGACATTCCTTTGCTGGCCAATCATTTTCTTCAACATTACGGCGAGAAGTATAACAAAACAGTTTCCAAGATCAGCGATGCTGCACTTACCCGCATGCACAAGCATCCCTGGCCGGGCAACATTCGCGAACTGCAGCACGCGATTGAGCGCGCCATCATTTTGAGTAACTCATCGGTACTACAGCCCGAAGACTTCAACTTCACGCCGGCAACCGGCAAAGAAGACGGACAACTGAACCTCGAACAATACAACCTCGAGGAGGTTGAAAAGCTGCTGATCCGGAAAGTACTCAAGAAGTACAACGGCAACATTACGCAGGCAGCCTCCGAACTCGGCCTGACTCGCTCCTCGCTATATCGCAGGCTCGAGAAATATGGGTTGTAATTTATAGCCCGCCCTCCCCTGTCGCGATTGATAATACTGTCCTATATTGCCAGGATATTAGCGCTGCATGGTATTCAATGACTTTCGGGCCAAAGTAATTATAAGGGTCATCTTTCTTGGCCTTAGCATGGGACTCATCATGTATATGGTGTCGCATCCCAACATGCTGTTTGCTGCGCTGCTCACCGCGTTTATTATCATCATGCAACTGGTCGAATTGTTCCGCTTCGTGAGCCAGACCAACCGCAAGCTTACCCGTTTTCTCGAATCCGTCAAGTACTCGGACTTCATCTCGGGGTTTGCGTCCGACAACAAACTGGGTCGAAGTTTCCGCGACCTCAACGTGGCGTTCAACGAAGTATTGGAGGCGTTCAGAAAAGCCCGCTCTGAAAAGAGGAACACTGGCAGTATCTCAACACTGTCGTGCAGCAGGTGCGCACGGGGTATTATCTCTTATGATCAGGACGGCGATATCCAACTCATGAATGCCAACGCAAAAAGATTTATGGGCAGTTCAAGCCTGAAGAACATGAGCGAGCTCATCGCCATCAATCCGAAGCTCTATCATGCGATATCCAGCGTAGAGCCAGGCAAGAGTGAATTATACAAAGGCAGCAACGAACTTTTTCTTACTATACAGGCCACGGAACTACGCATACGCGGCGCCGACGTGAAGCTGGTCACGTTGCAAAATATCCAGACTGAATTGCAGAAGCAGGAACTCGAAGCCTGGCAAAACCTGACACGGGTACTGCGCCATGAGATTATGAATTCCATTACACCCATTTCGTCGCTCACATCCACCTTGCGCGAAATACTGGAACATGAAATGGTAAAAAGAGACGCCGTTTATGAATTGAAGGAAGAAGGCGCGGAGGATTTGCGGGAAGGACTGAGCACCATCGAAAACCGAAGCAAGGGACTCATCAAGTTTATAGACGCCTACCGCGAATACACATCGCTGCCGCATCCGAAAATAAGTACGGTACGGTTAAAAGATCTGATCGACAAAGTTGCGCAGTTGATGAAAACAGAGTTGCGCAAAACCAGCATCCAGTTCAAGTACAGTTGCTCTTCCGAGTACCTTACCATTCAGGCCGACCCGGAGATGATCGAACAGGTTCTGATCAATCTGCTCAAGAATGCGATCGAGGCGCTTGGGGAAACGGAACAACCCACGCTGGAACTGACGGGCCGCTATGACGAAAACTCCGTGAAGATCGAGGTGATCGACAACGGCCAGGGCATAATCAAGGAGGCGCTGGAGCACATCTTTGTACCCTTCTACACCACCAAGCGCTCAGGCTCCGGCATCGGGCTCAGCTTGTCGAGGCAGATCATGCAGATGCACAACGGCAGCCTTACCGTAGAATCGGAGCCCGGTGTGCGCACGGTGTTCACGCTCCGGTTCTGAGTGACTCAGTCTACCTTTCGGAAACGGCGGTGGCATTGTGTCCGCCGAAACCAAATGTATTGCTCATGGCCACGTTTACCGGCGTCACCATTTTCGAGCCGGTAATTATGTTGAGGCCTTGCGGCAGTGCGGGGTCTATCTGACTCGTGTTGATGGTAGGCGGAACAACGCCTTCGTCGATCGCCTTGATGCAGATAATCGATTCTATCGCGCCGGCGCCACCTAACAGGTGGCCTGTTGCCGATTTGGTGGCGCTGATAGGCATCTTGCTTGCGTGCTCTCCAAAGAACTTTGACACGGCCTTCATCTCGCTCTCGTCGCCAACAGGGGTCGACGTCGCATGTGGATTCAGATAGTCGACGTCGGTAGGTTTGAGGTTGGCATCTTCCAAAGCCCACTTCATCCCGAGCAGTGCGCCGGCACCTTCGGGGTGCGTGGCGGTGAGGTGATACGCATCGGCAGACATGCCGCCGCCGGCTACTTCGGCGTAAATGCGTGCGCCACGTTTTCGCGCATGCTCATATTCTTCCAGCACCAGCGCGCCGGCGCCCTCGCCCATTACAAAGCCATCGCGCGTTACGTCGAACGGGCGTGACGCATGCTGCGGGTCGTCGTTGCGCGTTGACAGCGCTTTCATGGCGCTGAAGCCGCCGATGCCTGCCTCATTTACCGCCGCCTCCGATCCGCCTGCATGATGACCTCGGCCTTGCCCCACCGGATGTAATTCATCGCGTCGATAATTGCTGTAGTAGACGTGGCGCACGCGGAGACGGTGGCAAAGTTCGGTCCCATAAATCCGTATTTGATAGAAATCCACCCCGAAGCAATGTCAACGATCACCTTCGGAATAAAGAACGGGTTGATGCGAGGCGTTCCGTCGCCGCGCGCATAGTCGATGATCTCCTGTTGAAACGTATAGAAGCCACCGTTGCCCGAACCCCAGATCACTCCCACCCGCGTCTTGTCAATCGTGTCGAGGTCGAGATGCGAATCGCGAATCGCCTCGGCGGCTGTAACCAGGGCATACTGCGCAAAAGGATCGAGCTTGCGCACTTCCGCTTTCTCGAAATGGTCGAACGGGTTGAACCCTTTCACCTCGCATGCGAATTTGGTTTTGAATTTGGTAGTGTCGAAGCGTGTGATCGGCGCCGCGCCACTCTTTCCGGCAACAAGGTTACTCCAAAACTCCGGCGTTGAATTGCCCAGCGGCGTGAGTGCGCCCAGTCCTGTTACTACTACTCTGCGTTGCTGATTCATGATTGTTGTTTACTGATTTGTTCTATCGTATGCCTGATGTATCGTGTCACCATTTCCATCGCCTTGTCAGATTGAGAAACTCGGGAAAACATAATGGCTCCTTCGATCGCGCAAAAAAACAAGAATGAAAGTTCTTCAGCATCGAATTCCTTTTCAAATTCACCCTGCTGTCTCCCGGCCTCAAGCAGCGACTTGACAAGAGACACCGACCTTTGTAATTCCTGCACCACCAATCCGCGCATAGCCGGATGGCTGTCGTCTGCCTCCACCGCATTGTTTAAGAGCGGGCACCCGCCATCCACCGGCGGCGTCAACACATACTCTTCAAAAAGGAAAAGAGCGCCAGCAGCTTTTGCCTGGAGGTCGCTTGTGTGGCCATGCGCGATCGCGATGTCTCGCGAATCTTTTCAATGGCATACACAAAAGCTTCGCGGGCAATTTCTTCCTTGTCGCGGAAGTTTCCGTAGATAGAGCCTTTGGTAAGGCCGGTAGTGCGGGTGAGGTCCGACAAGGAAGTGCCGGTAAAACCCTGACGGTTAAACACGGGGGCTGTCTTCTCAATAATATACCGGCGGGTGCGTTGGGCCTTGTTCACAGGCACAAAAATATACCGATCGGTATATTTTTACAATAAAAAAAAGGCCCAATACCGCCAACTACTTGACTATGAGCCTGAATAATGAAAGACGGAGGGTTAAGCCACCAGACTTTGAACGAGGGCTTTCTGAATCAACTCGGCGGAATTTTTCGCTTCGTATTTTTTCAAAAGGTTCTTGCGATGTGTTTCAACCGTATGATGACTGATGCTGAGTTTCTCTGCGATCTGTTTGGTAGAGAATCCATCGCCCACAAGATGTAGTACTTCCTTTTCGCGGTTCGTTACATTTCCTGCTACGCTGTTCATAAGAGAGAGGTTTTTAAGGTTAAAAATTGGACAATAATTAAGGGTCTTTTGACCTATCTATGTCAAGTTTGGACGATCGTAACCCTGGGAGAGGTTAAAAAATGTTTACCTTACGACTTGGGTTACTTATCATACACTTCATCATCAAACCGTACCATGACGAATGACACGCTCATTGAACGCATCAGATCGGGTGGACAAAAAGATCTGGGCATGGTATACGAACAATATCGCTCGGAATTTATTCAGTGGATTACCAGGGAGTACAATTGTTCCGACGATGACGCGAAGGACATTTACCAGGTAACGATCCTGATTTTCTACGAAAACATTAGGCAGGGAAAACTGCAACACCTGGTAAGCTCGGTAAAAACATATTTGTTTGGAATCGGTAAGAACCTCGCCATGGAAACCTACAGAAAGAACAGCAGAAACACACCAATAAGCCAGGAGAAATGGCTGCAGGAGTACCTGCTGGACGAGCAGGATGACAACCCGCTTGAGGAGAAGTTTGAAAAGGTGAAGCGCGCGCTGGAAAAACTCGGACAGCCCTGTCAGAAACTTATTGAACTCTTCTATTACGAAAAGAGAAACATGGAAGCGATAGCCTCTATAATGAACTACAAGAATGCCGAAACCGCGAAGAACCAGAAGTGCAAATGTATGGGACGCCTGCGCCGGCTTTTTGAACAGGAAGTAAATCCATCAACCATTGCCATTCATGAGTAACCAGGAACAAGACATCGAACTGATCGAGAAATTTTTTGACGACGAACTCACCGGCACCCAATCGGAGTCGTTCAGGAAACGGCTGGAGCAAGACGACGACTTCAACAGGCTTTTTCAACGTGAAAAACTGCTGATCAACGGCATTAAATTCAATGCCATTGAGAGCAACCTCCACTATCTGAAGGACCTCGAAACAAAGCTGCAGCATAAGAAGCAGGGTTTTGCATACAAGTGGCCCCTCGCCATAGCTGCTGCCGTGGCTTTGTTTGTAGTGGCTTACGTTACTTTGTTCAACACTTCCGACCCGTCAGACAAATTGTTTGAGGCATATTACAAACCGTATCCCAATGTGTTCGAACCAACAGTGCGAGGCGACAACGCGGCCAACGCACGCACACAGGCATTTCAAGCCTACGACCAGGGCAACTACGCCGCGGCAGCCGCCGGCTTCGAACAGCTCCTGGCTGAAAAGAAAGAACCAGGTGTACTGCTGCTGTTGGGAAACAGTAACTTAATGTTAGGCAAGACCGAGGAGGCCAAGAATAATTTTACTATTTTAAGCAATGATTTCGACGAGCTTGATATACAAGCAAAGTGGTTTCTGAGTCTTTGCTATCTGAAGTCGGGCGAGAAGGAAGAGGCGATCAGAATACTTTCAGAACTAGATAAGACAGACATCTCTTATGCCATGAAAGCCCGCGAACTCCTTCAAAAGGTTCGTTAAAATTTTCGCACTACTATAACTCCTTAAAACCAATTCCACACTATGGCAAGACTTAAGCCCAAAAAGCTTGAATCATTTGCTTTTACCCTGCAGGTAGAAGCCACCCTGGACAGCGCGCCCTCTAAACGGGGACGCTCCGCCGACAAACTCCGCCTTAGTCTCGATCTCAACCCACACAATGCGATCGGCGATACCAAGGACCTCGGCATGGACCCACGGCAAATTGAAATGGTCTTCAAGTTCATTACCAGCAAGCTATTCCCGACGCTTGAAAAGGCCTCCAAAGAACGAGGTCAGGATTTTCGTAAAATCAAGAAAATTGTTTTCAAACAAAACAGCCCTGGCACCGCAGAGGTGAGCTACAACGAAACGTTCAACGGCGACCTGCAGCCTCCTCCGCATTTCCCTTAGCAGATCGCTTACGCACAAAGTAAACCGTGACCAGCGCCGCCACCATCGCGCCGATGCCCCATAGCCACACAGATGCCGACCGCTGCGTTGGGAAAACCGGAGACATGTCTCCGTACGCACCATCGTAGCCCAAAGCCTCGGATCGGCAGTGAGGGCATCGGCGTTTTGCAGATAGGATCGCTTCGCGTCGGCGAGCGCCTCATTTATCCTGTTGCCGGGCAACGCACCATAAAAGCTGTCGAGCAGCAACGCCGACTGCCGGTCGCTCACATTCCACAGGCTCATCATTACGTTTTCGCATCCCGCATAGGCAAAGGCACTGGCCATGCTCATCATGCCTTCACCCCTGTAGTTCATACCAAGGCCGCTTTCGCAGGCACTAAGAATTGCGAGCCGCGCATGGAGGGTGAGCCCGTACAACTCGTAGGCATGAAGCACGCCGTCGTCATTACCCCGAA
>JAAURZ010000073.1 GCA_012031955.1 Bacteroidia bacterium | reverse complement strand
GTTGACGAGTTGCGCGAGCTTCTCTTCCATCGACAGTTCGGGCTTCGAAGGGCGGTTGCCCGGCTTTGGCTTGCTGCTTTTTGGTTGTCGCCGGCTTTTCGGCGGTATCGAATGGATTCGACTTCATAGAAAGCCCAATACGCTTACGCGACACGTCGACCTCGGTTACCGTGACCATTACCTTCTGCTGAACCGCCACTTCTTGTTGCGGGTCTTTCACAAACTTGTCGCTGAGGTGGCTGATGTGTACAAGTCCGTCCTGATGTACACCAATGTCGACAAAGGCGCCGAAGTTTGTTACGTTGGTCACGATGCCCGGCAGTTTCATCCCGACCTTCAGATCGCTGATGGTTTCCACACCGTCTGTAAACTGGAAAACTTCAAACTTGTCGCGCGGGTCGCGGCCGGGCTTTTCCAGCTCTGCAAGAATATCGGTAAGTGTGGGCAGGCCGATTGTACCGGTCACGTATTTGTTCAAGTCAAGTTGCTTGCGCAGTTCAGCGGTGGCCATCAGTTGCATTACACTGCAATTGAGGTCGTTGGCCATTTGCTCCACGATCGCATAGCTTTCAGGGTGCACCGCGCTTGCGTCGAGCGGGTTGTCGGCGTTGTAAATGCGAAGGAACCCGGCGGCCTGCTCGTAGGCCTTCTCGCCCAGGCGTGGCACGTCCATAAGTGAACTCCTGTCTCTGAACGGACCGTTTTCATTCCGAAAGGCCACAATGTTTTTGGCAAGTCCGGTGCTGAGACCCGACACGTAGGAGAGAAGCTCCTGACTCGCAGTGTTCACTTCCACGCCCACGGAATTCACGCAACTGATCACTACGTCGTCTAAGCCTTGCTTCAGCTTGGTCTGATCCACGTCGTGCTGATACTGACCGACGCCGATTGATTTCGGATCGATCTTCACCAACTCGGCAAGCGGGTCCATGAGCCGTCGCCCGATTGACACGGCACCGCGCACGGTTACATCATGATTGGGGAATTCGTCGCGCGCCGCCTCCGACGCCGAGTATACCGATGCGCCACTTTCGTTCACCATCACCACGAGTACGCCATGGGGCAAACCGATCGATTTTACAAATGACTCCGTTTCGCGGCCTGCGGTGCCGTTGCCGATGGCAATCGCTTCGATGTTGTGCTCCTGCACGAGGCTCCGTATAACGGCAGCCGACTTTTCTTTTTGGCGCTGTGGTTCATTCGGATAGATGGCTTCGTAATGCAGCAACTTGCCCTGGCGATCGAGGCACACGAGCTTGCAACCCGTCCGGAATCCCGGGTCAAGCGCGAGCACCGACTTTTGTCCGAGCGGGGCAGTAAGCAACAGTTCTTTCATGTTGTCGGCAAATACCCTGATGGCATCTTCATCGGCCTTCATTTTCGACTCCATGCGGATCTCTGTTTCGAGTGACGGCTTGATGAGTCGCTTGTAACTATCCTTGATCGCAAGCCGCACTTGTTCGGCGGCAGCGTTTTCCTTTATCACAAACTGGCGTTCGAGTTTGCCGATCGCCAACTCTTCCGGGGGGGTGATGTCGAGCGACAATATTCCTTCTTTCTCGCCGCGCCGCATAGCCAGCAGGCGATGCGATGGCGTTTTGCCGATCGGCTCTTTCCACTCGAAATAGTCTTTGTACTTTTGACCTTCCTGTTCCTTACCCTTCAATACCTTCGTCTCGATTTCACCTTCTCGCCAGAACAATTCGCGTATCGCCTTGCGCGACTCAGGATTTTCACTAACCCATTCGGCAATGATATCGCGCGCACCTTCCAGTGCTTCGTCGGCAGACCCGACGCCTTTTTCGCTATCAACGAATTCCGCGGAAAACGCCGCGATGTCGAAGCTTTCAAAATCGAACAACTTCCTGGCGAGTGGCTCCAGGCCCTTCTCCTTTGCTGCGCTTGCGCGCGTTTTGCGCTTGGGCTTGTAGGGCAGGTAGATGTCTTCAAGTTCGCTCAGCGAGGCCGCTGCGACGATGGAACCCAGCAGGTCGGGGGTAAGCAATCCTTGTTTTTCAATGGAGGCTATTACCGACTCGCGACGCTTGTCCAACTCGCGCAGTTGCTCCACGCGATCTCTTATGTTGGCAATGGCCACTTCGTCGAGGCTGCCGGTTTTCTCTTTTCGATACCGGGCTATAAAGGCACGGTCGCGCCTTCCTGTAATAGTTCGGCGGCGGCCAAAACATTCGCTACTGGTAAAGTAAATTCCTTGGCTATCTGCTCTACCCAGCGACGCAATTCGTTTTCCATGACACTCAAAAGTAGGGGAGGCAAAAATAGGATAAGGACAGAAACATCCAATAGCGTATTTTTATAATTCTTAACCCCGCATCCATGAACGCCGCACCACGGAGACGAGTCGCTTTGGTAGCCCACGACAACAAGAAACAGGAATTGCTTGAGTGGGCGAAATTTAACCGGGAGCGTATTCGGCTCTGCGACCTGGTTGGCACCGGCACCACGGGCAGGTTGCTGGAAAAGGAGCTACATCTTCCAGTACTTAAACTGCATAGCGGTCCCCTTGGTGGCGATCAGCAAATTGGCGCCCTGATTGCGGAAGGCAAAGTTGACTTGTTGATCTTTTTCTGGGATCCGCTTGAACCGCTGCCGCACGACCCCGACATTAAGGCGTTGCTGCGCATTGCGGTGGTCTGGAACATTCCGGTGGCGTGTAACCGCGCGTCGGCCGACTTCATTTTTTCGTCGCCGCTGCTGTTCAGTGAGTATAAATCCGTCCGGCCAAACTTTGAAGATTATTTGAACAGACCCATGGAAAAATGAGATCGGTTCTTGAAAATTGGTACCAACTTTGTAAGTTTGCGCTCCCTTTCCAACCCCGTCAGTTACACCGGCAATGGGAGAGAGGCGAAAACAAGATGGCGCGGTAGCTCAGGTGGTTAGAGCGTTGGATTCATAACCCAAAGGTCGGGGGTTCAACTCCCCCCCGCGCTACTTTAGAAAGCAAAAGCGACTGAAAGGTCGCTTTCTTTGTTTTAAGCCATTCCTGTTCTTAGCGCTACGCACACCTTATGATCTTTCATGTTTATGCCCCGTATGGTCCTTCATTCAACAAAATTTATATCGGATACACGTCTGATTTAGAGGCGCGATTATTATCCCACAATCAACTTTCAACAAAAGGCCGGACTATCAAATTCGAACCCTGGATCATTATTCATCAGGAACCCTTTCAGTACAAAAGAGAATGTAATGCAACCCAACACCTGGAATTTCGTCAGATCGCGTAAAGTAAAGAATAGGAATTGATGCCCCGAGCGACGCGGAAAACAGTTGTCCTCAGAAACCTGTCAGCCCCATTCGTTCAATGGATTCTGCAATTCGCATCCTTCGCACTGCCGCCAAATGAGAACCACCGCAACGCCCCGCGCGTACACCTGCGTCATGACTGCGTTTTCTGAAAGTTAATTTTGTGTTCATGCCAAAATAGCCTATATTAAAATCGAAACATCAATGGCAATCATGGCTGTAGCCAAATCCACGAAGAAAAAGCTATTCACCGCCGACTATGAGATTCATGCGTCCATCAAAATGCTGTATCCTTATATTCAAACTGCCAGCGGCCTCTCTGAATGGTTTGCCGATGATGTGACGATTAACAACAACGACAAGACCTACACTTTTTTCTGGGACAATGAAGCGCACCGTGCACGCCAGGCTGCGCACCGGACCAATCATTTTGTGCGATTTGAATTCCTTCCCGAAAGTGAAGACGACGACCGTGATCCCGCTTACTTCGAACTCCGCCTCGACTTCAACGAACTGACCCAATCGGTATTCCTGAAAGTGATCGACTACTCCGACTTCGATGACTTGAAAGAACTGCAAGACCTCTGGGACAGCCTTGCCGACGCGCTCCGCAAAACCGTTGGTGGCTGATCTTTCAAACTTCACATTGACCCCTCTGTTAAACACCCTATCTTTGGACCAGATATTGCTGCGCAATGTTAGGCATGAAGAAAATTGACAAGCTCATCCTGGGATCTTTTATCGGTCCTTTTATTCTCACATTCCTCGTGGTGGTCTTTATCCTGCTTACGCAACACATGCTCAAGTATTTCGACGACATCATAGGCAAAGGGCTCGATGCTGTCGTCATAGGTCAGTTGCTGTTTTATTTCGCCGTGTTCATGACGCCGGTCGCTATGCCCCTTGCTGTGCTGCTGAGTTCACTCATTACCTTTGGCAACCTGGGCGAGCACTTTGAGCTTACCGCCATCAAGAGTTCGGGCATATCGTTGCTGCGCGCGCTCCTGCCCATCTTCATTTTTGTATTGTTCCTCACCGGCATCGCTTTCTACGCCAACAACAACCTCGTGCCCAAGGCGGCATTGGAAGCCTACAGTCTGCTGTACGATATAAAGCAAAAGAAACCTGCGCTCGACCTTCGCGAAGGTGCATTCTACAACGGCATACCCAACATCAGCATCAAGGTGAACGAGAAGGATGCAGAAACAGGCCTCCTGAAAGACGTGATCATTTATGACCATCGCAAAAACGACGGCAACAAAGAGGTAACAAGCGCCGACTCCGGGCGGATGTACACCATTCTGAACGAGCAGTACCTGAAGCTGGAGTTGTACAACGGGTTCATTTATTCAGAAGGCAACGCGGCGCAACAGGACCTGATAGGCACCAAGGCGCCAGTAACGGCGGGCCGACAGGAGACACTCTCGCGCAGCAAATTTGATAAGACGCAGATTGTGTTCGACCTCTCGTCCTTTCAACTGGAACGGACTGACAAAAAGTGGTTTCAGGGTAACCGCATTATGAGAAACCTTTCGCAGCTCAACGGCGACATCGACTCACTCGATAACGAGATACAGACGCAACGCCTCAACTATTACCTGACTGCAAAAAATTACTTTACGTATTACGCCCAAACTGAAGGCGAGCAATTGCCGCCCGACCTCAAAGTGTTCAAGGTAGCGCGCGACTCCATTGTGAAAGAGAGGAATGAACAGCGCGACAGCGCCGCCTTGCCGCCGGCTCGTATTCGCAAAGGTAAACCTGCACCGGTTGACGTTGCAGCCGCCAGAGACAGCATGGTGTCGCGGCCACCAGTGGCGACAAAGACGAGTACGCAACAACCGGCGCCAAAGAAAATAACCAAAGCATCAGCCGACTCGGCGTCGCTGGAAAAACTCGACAGTGTATTCGAGAAAGTGCCCACCCGCGACGTCGCTCAGACAGCCACCAACATGGCCCGGCAGGTGAAATCGCAGATACAGGGCAGCAACATGGGGCGCAACAATTATGAAAGTGATCTGATCGTATTCAAGATACAGTGGCATCTGATATTGGCCAACTCCCTGGCATGTGTCGCGATGTTCCTGATCGGGGCGCCGTTGGGCTCGATCATCAAACGTGGCGGCCTCGGCGTACCATTCCTGGTGTCGATACTTTTCTTTATTATTTTCTATGTGCTGAGCATGCAAGGGCAGAAGCTGGCGAAGCAGGGAACAGTGAGTCCCGAGGTAGGCGTGTGGATGTCTGACGCCGTGTTATTTTTGATAGGCCTCATGTTCCTGCGACAGGCCAGGATCGACGCGCGGTTGTTCGAATCAGACTTCTACGCGGTAGTGGTCGAGAAGATACGGCGATGGTTCAACGACCACCCCCTGCGGAAGCCAAAATTCGCAAAGACAACTAATTAAATTATTGGCGCTGGCTTGTTTAAATCCGCGGATTTCAGCTATCTTTGCCGCTTGAAAACAAGAAAAACAATTTTTTTGAGATGTATTTAACAGCTGAAACCAAGAAAGGCCTTTTCGAGAAGCACGGAAGCGCAAAGAAATCCGAAGACACTGGCTCTGCAGAGTCCCAGATCGCCCTCTTCACCCATCGGATTAGCCACCTGACAGGCCACCTGAAGAGCAACAAGAAGGACTTTTCCACCCAACAGGGCTTGCTGCGCCTCGTGGGTAAGCGTAAGAAACTTCTGAACTACCTTCAGAAGACCAATATCGACAGGTATCGCGCCATCCTGGCAGCTCTTGACCTCAGGAAGTAATTACTAGCATCTATATATAGGGAACCTTGCACAGGGTTCCCTTTTGCATTATAAATAACCAAGAAACACCGGTCCGAAGCAGGTCCGGTAAGCTCACCGTATCCAACTGCAATTATGAACTTCAATATCACTACCAAAAGCTGCAAACTCCCTGATGGTCGGGAGATTACAATCGAAACCGGCAAACTTGCGCGCCAGGCCGACGGTTCAGTTGTCCTCCGCATGGACAACACCATGATTTTAGCTACAGTCGTTTCCAAAAAGGACGCGATGGAGGGCGTCGACTTCCTGCCACTCTCAGTCGACTACCAGGGAAAAATTCGCCTCCACAGGCAAAATTCCAGGTGGCTTTCTGAAACGCGAAAGCAAACTTTCAGACTACGAAGTCCTGATCTGCCGCCTGGTAGATCGTGTGATCCGCCCGTTGTTCCCCGACGACTATCACGCTGATACTCAGGTGATGTTATACTTGATGTCAGGCGATCCAAATGCGCTGCCCGATGCACTCGCCGCATTTGCCGCCTCTTCTGCATTAGCGGTGTCAGACATACCATTCAACGGCCCGATCTCCGAAGTCCGTGTTGTCCGTGTTGATGGCAAGTTCATAGTAAACCCTACCCTGGAACAAAAGGAGCGTGCCGACATAGACATGATCGTCGGTGCCTCGGCCGATAAACTCCTGATGGTGGAAGGCGAGTTGAAAGAAGCTTCTGAAGCAGATATGATAGAGGCACTTAAGGTGGCGCACGACGCCATCAAAGTACAGTGCCAGTTGCAGGTGGAACTGATGCAGGCGGCAGGCAAGACCCAAAAGCGCGTATACAGTCACGAGACCCACGACGAAGCGCTGCGTGAAGAACTCAACCAGTTGCTTTACGACAAGACATATGAAGTAGCCAAACGCCAGATACGCAACAAACATGAGCGTTCAGAAGCTTTTGAACAGATACTCCAGAGTTACCTTGATACATTGCCTGAAGACTCTACCGTTAACAAGGACCTTGTAAAGCGATACTTCCACGATATTCACAAAAAGGCTGCGCGCAACCTGGTACTTCAGGAGTCAATCCGACTGGATGGTCGTAAGACAAACGAAATCAGGCCGATAAGCTGCGAAGTCGACTATCTCCCTTCACCGCACGGATCCGCAGTGTTCACGCGTGGCGAAACCCAGTCGCTCACCACAGTGACGCTCGGCACAAAGCTGGACGAGCAGCTCATCGATGGCGCTATGTTCGAAGGTTCAAACAAGTTTTTACTGCATTATAATTTTCCTGGTTTCTCCACTGGCGAAGTGAAGCCCAACCGTGGGCCGGGCCGCCGCGAAGTGGGTCACGGCAACCTCGCGCTACGCGCCCTGAAGTATGTGATTCCTGCCGATGCCGAAAACCCTTACACGATCCGCATAGTGTCGGATATACTTGAATCCAACGGTTCGTCATCTATGGCCACCGTATGCGCGGGTTCTCTTGCGCTCATGGATGCGGGTGTACCCGTAAAGGGTCCCGTTTCCGGTATCGCCATGGGTATGATTTCGGACAGCACCACGGGCAAGTACGCAGTGCTTTCCGACATCCTGGGCGACGAGGATCACCTCGGAGACATGGACTTCAAGGTGACTGGCACAGCTAACGGCATTACCGCCTGCCAGATGGACCTCAAGGTGGATGGCCTCACGTATGAGATACTTTCCGAAGCGCTCAACCAGGCCCGTGAAGGCCGCTTGCACATATTGGGTGAAATGAAAAAGGCGATGGATGCACCACGGCCCGACCTCAAACCTCATGCACCGCGCGCAGAAACGGTGGTGATCGAAAAGGAAATGATCGGTGCGGTAATCGGCCCCGGAGGCAAGGTGGTGCAGGACATACAAAATACAACCGGCGCCACGGTGGTAATAGAAGAAGTGAATGGCAAGGGCATCGTGAATGTGTTCGCGACGGACAAGGATACGATGGATGCAGCGTTGAAGCGCATCCGGGCGATCGTGGCCATGCCGGAAATTGGCGAAGTGTATGAGGGCAAAGTGAAATCGATCATGCCTTTCGGCGCCTTCGTCGAGTTCATGCCTGGCAAAGACGGCCTGCTGCATATCTCGGAAATTAAATGGGAACGTCTAGAATCCATGGACGGAGTGATGCAGGTTGGAGAGGAAGTGAAAGTGAAACTGGTCGATATTGACAAGAAAACGGGCAAATTCAGACTATCACGAAAGGTGCTGTTACCAAGACCTCCCAAAAAGGAAACAAGTGCCAGCGAATAAACGTTGTACCGTCAATTGACAGGAACTAAGTTAAAACAGTATATTGTTAAACATTCGAAATTTGCCACATAGTAAATGAGACAGCTAAAGATTAGTAAACAAATTACCAACCGCGAAAGCCAGTCGCTAGATAAATATCTGCAGGAAATTGGTAAGGTGGATTTGCTAACACCCGAGGAGGAAGTTATTTTAGCTCAAAAAATTCGTGACGGAGACCAACTTTCTTTGGAAAGATTAACCAAAGCGAACCTTCGCTTTGTGGTTTCTGTAGCGAAACAATATCAAAATCAAGGACTTAGCCTCGGCGATTTAATCAATGAAGGAAACTTGGGACTTATCAAAGCAGCTC
>JAAURZ010000072.1 GCA_012031955.1 Bacteroidia bacterium | reverse complement strand
GCCTCGCATGCATGGCATAGTCGGGGCGAAAGCGGTACATGTAAATGCGCCCGTAAGTTTGCAACTCGTGCGCGAATTCTTTCGCCAGCACGGCATGATGCCTCGGATGAAAGTAGCGAAGCGCATTGCGGACGGCAAGCTTCTTTTCCTCCGGGATAAGGATGTCTTTGCGCTTAGGTGCGTGACTTACGGAGCCATCCAATGGTTTTGCGGGCGGGAGCTCTGCGGGTATGCCTTCCAGCAACTGTTCGTGAAATTTATTTGACATGGTTTTGAAAGTCAGCCAGTCTGAAATTAGACAAAGTATGGGAGTAGCCTATAGAAAATAGTTCAGCAGCCTTTTTAAGTTCGAAGGAACTGAACCGCCCCAGGCCGGGGGGCTCGATGAGCACATCGGTCATGGTTTTGCTCACGGTGGTGTTGCCGCTGATGGCCATCAGCAAACTGCGCTCGATCACTGTACGAATGTTTCGCATATCAAAATCGCGAACTATCGGATTGCAATGGGAAGCAATAATGAAGTCGGCTTTTTCAAACACCGGTCGCACGGGAAGGTTGTCGAGAACGCCGCCGTCCACATAGGCGCTGTCGCCGATTATGACCGGGTCGAACACGGCGGGCACACAAGACGACGCCACTACAGGAAGTATGATTTCGCCTTCGGAGAAATACTCCGTTACACCCTTCGAAAGGTTGGTGACGGCTACATAGAGCGGAATGTCCAGCGCGTTGAAATTATCCACCGGCACGTACCTGGCGAGCGTATCGCGAAGACCGTCCAATGTAAGAAGACCCGTGCGGCGCCACGCGGGCCGGACGGATCGGAAAAAACCGGTTTCGGAAATGATGTTCAGAATATTGTCGGGCGAAAGGCCTTGCGCATAGAGTGCGCCGATAATGGCGCCTGCACTTGTGCCCGAGATCATGTTGAACTCCACCCCCATCTCGTTAAGCGCTTTCATTACGCCGAGGTGCGCTATACCCCTGGCGCCTCCGCCAGACAACACGAGGGCCACGTTCATAAAATCTCGTTGAGGTTGAACGCCCGGTCAAGTCGCACGCCCTTTTCCGTGCGCTTCACGGTGCAGCACTCATGCTCGGGGTCGTGTTCAAGAAACAGCACATAGTTGTTGTCGGCCGCTTCGTTCAAAAACTTCTCCTTTTCTTCAAGGGTTAGCAATGGCCGCGTGTCGTAGCCCATTACATAGGCCAGCGGGATATGGCCGACAGAGGGCAGCAGATCGGAAACAAAACAGATGGTTCGCTCTTTGTATCGGATCATCGGCACCATCATCTTATCGGTATGACCAGAAGCGTAGAAGATGTCGAACTGCGAAAAAGGCGAGGGTTTGGCCGCCTCAATAAACTTGAGATGACCACTCTGTTCCATCGGCGCGATGTTCTCTTTCAGGAAACTCGCCTTCTCCCTTGCGTTGGGTTGCGTGGCCCATTGCCAATGATCCGCGTTCGACCAATAGGTGGCATTTTTAAAAGTGAGCACGGCCTTGTCGCCTTCATACCGCACACCTCCGCCACAATGGTCGAAATGCAGATGGGTAAGAAACATGTCGGTTACATCGTCGGCTGCAAAACCCGATTGGTTGAGTGAAGCAAGCAGCGATCCGTTGCCATGCAGGAAGTAGTAGCTGAGAAATTTGGCGTCTTGCTTGTCGCCGATTCCATTGTCTATCAGAATGAGTTTGTTGCCATCTTCGATCAGCAGGCAGCGCATGGCCCAGGAGCAGAGATTGTTGTCGTCGGCGGGGTTGGTACGTTGCCAGATTGACTTCGGCACAACGCCGAACATGGCGCCGCCGTCAAGTTTAAAAAATCCAGTATCGATTACGTGAAGTTGCATGCACAAAGGTAAAATTTTTGTGCACCGGCAGGCAGTGGTGGCGGGGTTATTCTTTTACCACGCCCATAGCGCTAAACTTGGCGATGCGCTGGTCGATGCGTTCTTCAGGTGTGAGCTTCGACAGCTCTTCATAAGTTTGCAGTATGGTCTTCTTCAACTCGTCTATCATCCACTTCACATCGGTATGCGCGCCACCGAGGGGTTCTTTCACAATGCCGTCGATAAGGTTTAGCTCAAGCATGTCTTTGGCTGTGAGCTTCAGCACTTCTGCGGCCTGCTCCTTATAATCCCAGCTACGCCACAGGATAGACGAGCATGACTCGGGAGAGATCACCGAGTACCATGTGTTTTCCAGCATAAGTACGCGGTCGCCAATGGCTATACCCAAAGCTCCGCCCGAAGCGCCCTCGCCTATCACGAGGCAAATTACAGGCACACGAAGCATAAACATTTCCTTCAGGTTTCTGGCGATTGCTTCGCCTTGCCCGCGTTCTTCCGCTTCGAGGCCGGGGTATGCGCCGGGTGTATCGATGAAGGTGATAATGGGTTTATTAAACTTCTCCGCCATCTTCATCAGCCGTAACGCTTTCCGATATCCTTCCGGGTTTGCCATTCCGAAGTTCCTGAACTGACGCTGCTTGGTGTTCCGACCTTTTTGCTGGCCGATAACCATAAACGTTTTTCCTTTTATCGAAGCCAGGCCTCCGATCATCGCTTTGTCGTCGCTCACGCCGCGGTCGCCGTGCAGTTCGATAAAGTCGTCGGCCATGCCATAAATATAGTCGAGTGTGTACGGCCTGTCTGGATGGCGAGACAACTGAACGCGCTGCCAGCCGGTCAGGTTTTCGAAGGTTTCCTTCTTGAGTTGCTTAATTTTTTTTCAAGAGCTTCGATCGCTTTCTTTACGGTGGCGTCACTATCCGTCGACAACTGCTTCATATCATCCAGCTTAGCCTCCAGTTCCGCGATGGGTTTCTCGAAATCCAATAGCATACTTTTTTAAATTGGTGGCACAAAGTTAACAGGATTGCCAAATATTGGTAATGAAATGAGGAGAAATCAGCGCGTCGAAGATCCATCCCTAAACGATTGATATTCAATCATCTGCTCCAGTGCACTCAAAGCTTCAGTCCCAACCGGGCGGAACATAACAGGCGCGACTGGTTTATCAAATTCAGGTGGCGCGCGATAGATTTAAACGATAATAGGAGCTATATTTGAAGCGAGCCCATTCTCTGTCCCTCGACAGAGGTGGGTTTTATTTTTGCGCTATGAACCATCCAAACATTTTTCAACGGAGGAACGAAGGTCCATTCCGGTATCTGGTGTTGCTGCTCGTAACACTGATTGTGCTGGTGGTGGTGTTGGTGGTTGTGTTCACAATCAACTATTTCAACAGCCCTGAAAAGACTTTCGAAATGGTTATCGGCAAAAACCCATACCTGTATGGATCAGGTTTGCTACTTATACTGGCCAACATCGTGCTCACGATTGTGAAACTACTAGACTAGCGCACCACCGGTTGTATGACGTCAATTTTGTTGCCGTAAAGATCTTCGATCACGATTACTTTGCCATAAGGCTCGTCGCGGAGCGACTGTACTATCTGTATTCCGTTCTGCTCACACCTGGTGATAGCTTCCTGAATATTGTCTGTTTCAAGAAAAAGAAAAACTCTACCGCCCGTCTGGTTTCCCACGCTTTTCATTTGTTCTTCGCTCGCAGCCCGGGCCAACAGCAGGCATGCGGCGCCATTGTCAGGCGACCCCACGCGCACCCACCGCTTCGTTTCAGTGAGTACTGTATCTTCCAGCAAATCAAAACCAAGTTTGTCGACATAGAAACGGATCGCTTCGTCGTAGTCGCGCACGATTAAGGACACCTGGAATAGTCGCATAAAAAAAGGATGAATGAGTTTGTGAAGTTCAAAAGTAAGCAATGCGGGAGAAATCGTACCTTCATGGTATATGGAATCTGCGATTGGCAACTGCCGGTATGTGCTTGCCGTAAAAGATCTGACGGCCAGCGCTGAATTTTACGAGAAGAAACTCGGTTTCAAAACCGGGTGGTCGGGTGGCGGTTGGTACTTTCTTCATCGTGACAAGTTCATGGTGATGTTGGGTGAGTGCCCTGACGACCGCTCAGCGCATGAGACGAGAAACCATTCGTACTTTGCCTATGCCGACGTAACCGGCATCGACCAATTGCACGAGGAGTTTACGGCGAACGCCGTAGAGATACTGAGTGCGCCTGAGGACAAACCATGGGGCCAGCGCGAATTTGCAATACGCACCATCGACGGTCACCGCATTACGTTTGGTGAGGAGATTCCGGGCGCGCATCAACCGGCGGGTTGACCGGCAGGTTTGTACTTCCCGAAGTCTGCATTGCTGAGGGTACCTTGTATAATTTCATCGATCTCGTCCATCACGGGTGCCATGCCTACGTAGACCACATTGCGCTCGCGCAGTTGCTGAAGCACATGGCTAAAGCGCAGGTCGAAGTCAACGTTGCGCGACTTGACGTCGGCCAACTGGCCTTTCACGACGTCGAGGTGGCTGGCCGACAGTTTCCGGTCGAATTTGTACCGGATATACACTTCCAACCCACCCAGTACGTGTTTGACAATCGTGTCGCGATGCGCGTTAAGCACGTTGATCAACTCCGCCGGAACTTGCAGATTGTCGAAGAGGTCGTCGCCGATTTGCGAGACGCCGTTCACTGTCCTTATTTTTTTCATGCCTTATCTTGGTTGAATGTGGCTCCAATAATAACGGAGCCACTATTCATACTCAAGACGAGGACGTGAGCGGTTATGACAGGTTGTGACCCGTCGGCACTATTTCTATTTCCCACACAATAGACACGGTGTCGTTGTAGTGCAGGTCGCTGGGGGTAAAACCAAAGTCGCTTTCAGCGCTGGCCATGCGGCTGTCCAACGCCTTGTATTGCATAGGTTGCGGGCGGTAGCCGCCGTCGCCATGCTGGATGACTTTAATGCGCTTCAACTTCACCTGGGCGGCTTCAGCCAGCACATTGGCTTTGTGTTGCGCGTCGAGCACCGCGAGTCGCATCATGTCTTCTTTGGTTTTCTTTTCCAGTTCGTCGGAAAGTTTAAAGTTGAAACTGAGCACGAAATCCGTTTTTCCCTTCGAAAATGTATTGAGGATTTTGGCGATTGTTTCTTTGGCGCTCTTAAATTCGACTTGCACGCTCTGGCTGGCTATGTAGCCGCTGTCGATCATCTGCTCGCGGCGATATATTTTGTTTTCGTTCACGCGAAAGTCTACCGTCTTCACATCGGTTTGTTTAAAACCGATACCGGTTATCTGGCGCACAATGGCGTTGGTCTTATCGTTAAGTTTGCTGATGGACTTTCCGAAATCCATGTCTTTGGCTGTGATGTGGATGTTCATTACACCCAGGTCGGGAGTCACTTTAAGCTCCGCTACGCCAACCACCTGCAGTTCGGGCGTCTTTGACTCGGTCTGCGAAAACACCTGTGCCGTGCACAGCAACAAAGCGAAGGAGAATAGATATTTCATATTTTAACAATTTGATTTTTTACGGTCGCAAGCAATGGCCGGCGTGTTATCATACATTCAACAAACAATCGCCTGCAGCCATTTCATACTCTATATATGGCTCTACTTCATAAGACCCCCGAATGAAGTCGCAAAGTTGTAGAAGATAGTCCAATTATCCGGCCAGGAATCAAGATTTAACTTTCATTTCTTTGGAATAGCCAATCGGTTGGCAGTTTTTACCACCACCCATCGATAAAATAACTCGTCAACAAGAAGTATTTTACTATTTTTCATATGCGACAGTGGTTTTAATCTTATGAAAAGTCCGTTTGCCAGGCAATTGTATGCTGTGTGGATCAGAAATTTCAGTGACACTGATTCATTCGACCGCACTGCGGTAAGGCTTATTATCTCTTTCACCATCGTCGGCACACTGGTGAGCCTCTCTTATTTCCTGGCTTACCCTTACGTGCCATTCAACGTACCTCGATACCTGTTTGTGCTGTTGCCGTCAATGGCCAATGCATTTTGTCTCCTGTTGCTCACCAAAACGCCCGTCAAAGTAATCGCCAATGGTCTCATCGGCAGCTTCTGGGTGTGTTTTGTGGTGGGCGCTTACCATTCCGGCGGCGTGCACTCACTGGTGTTGCCCTGGCTTACGCGTGATGCCCGTGATGGCGAACCTATTGGTGAATTACCGCCTTTCCAAAATCTGGTTTGGCATTTCATTCGTCTCCGTAATGGTGTTTGCGTTCTTCCACATGCAACTGCCTGCGGTCGAACATCCGGACGAAACGCCGTTGTACATTGCGTCTGTCACCGGGCTTTGCCTCATCCTTTTTCTGTTCACAAGTTTGTTCGACCGCGCGCGATACAAAATCCTGCGTCTTCTTAAGGTACGTAACGAAGACCTTGTGTCGAAGCAAAAGCAGATCACGGAGATAAACCTGAAGCTTGAGGACAAGATTGACGAAATAGATAGGAAGAACCGGAGACTTGAAAAACATTGGAACACGTTGATCGATATTTCCAAACACAAGCATATCAACTTCGGCACGCTGGAAGAGGCACTGAATCACATTGCACAGGTTACTGCCAGGAGTATCGACGTAGGCCGTGTAAGCGTGTGGCTTTATCACGATGCGAGCGAAGTGAGTGAACGCATCGAATGCGTATCGGCGTATGACTTGCACCAGGACCGCTATTTCAAAAACGAGGAATTGACGCGAGAGGCTAACCCACGCTACTTCAAGGCCCTCAAAATGGAACGTGTGGTGGTGGCCGAAGACGCACAACATCATCCCGATACAGAAGCGTTCACAAAAAACTACCTCGCCGTACACGACATCAGGTCGATGCTGGATGCTCCGTTCTTCATGGACGGCAAACTCGCCGGTGTAATCTGTTGTGAGAACCAGGGTAGCATCAAATCCTGGAAACCGGAGGATATCATCTTTGCCGCATCGATGGCCGAAATTGTTTCTCTCGCATTCAGATCGGCCGCAAGAAGGACGTACGAAAAGCAACTGCGCATACTGAGCAAGGAGATTAAGCAACAAAACGAGCTGCTCACGAGAAAAAGCCAGGAAGTGACCGAGGCAAACGAAAGCCTTGAACGGCGCGTACTGGAACGCACAGAACAGTTGATGGAAAAGAATCGCCAGTTGGCAGAATATGCGTTCATCAATTCGCACATGCTGCGCGCCCTTTGTGCCGGATACTGGGTTTGGTGAATCTCTTCAATTTATTCACCAGCGATAGCCGAAGACGAACTAGTCGAAAGATTAAAAGTGTCGAGCGAAGAGTTGGACCAGGTCATCAACAAGATCAGCAAGGCAATTGCCGACGAGACGTTTAATAACCCGCGCACTTAATGTGAGGCTGTCTCGGTCATCGCCATTTCCTGCCGGATCATCTCGAGTTGCCTGAGCGGTTCGATAAAGCGCTTTTTATTTTCCAATACCACTGCCGTTACAAATGCGGTCAACACCAATCCATACACCAAGGCGGCCGCTGCCAGGTGGTGCTGCACGCCACCATCCACGTACAATTCAAATATCACTCCCACAATAAACAAACTGCTGAGCGGTATCGCCGCCCATTCGAATCGCTGCTTGAAACGGAAAAATCGCTGCAACACCGCATGCTGGTGCGATACGTATTGCTGCACATGCTGCGAAGCGTGTGCACGAGGTGTGTGCATGGCCTTATACCGTTTCAGCAACAGCACCGTAAAAGGCACGTACAAAACAATGAAACCGGCACAAAGAATCACAACCTGCGTTTCGTGCCAGAATCGGATAATCGCGTTCAGCGCAAACGCATACATGAGGTTCTGGTAGAAGAACGATCCCCAGAAGTATTTCGTCACCGCCGACTGTTCTCTGCGAAGACGCGCGCGCAAGACGGCGTCCAGTTCGTCGCGGCTTATGGCCGGCTGATTCTCCCGCGCATCATTCCATGTGTTTTTCATGTTTTCTATTGTTGATCCCATTTCGATACGTTTAGTCTCTCAGTGTATTTTATTTTTGTTCCAGCATCTTTCTGATCCGCACCAGGCGCACACCCACATTTACCTTCGACAGATTGGTGACGTCTGCTATTTCATCGTACGAGAGATCGTCGAGGTACAACAGCACGATTGCCTTGTCCAATCGTGAAAGCGTTTCGATGGCCGCGTACATTTGCTGAATCCTTTCGTCGCGCTCGTCGCGCTCGACTGGCGCATCATGACTGGGTAACAATTGTTCTGTGGGCGGCTTCCGCTTTCTTTTGCGAAAGTGCGTGATTGCCGTATTCAATGCCACCCTGTACATCCACGTAGAGAACTTCGATTTGCCTCCAAACTGGTCGTACGACTTGTACAACTGGTAAAGCACTTCCTGAAATACATCTTCCCGCTCAGCAGGATCATCCCAGAAATACACGTTGCAAACGCGATGCACGATGCCGATGTGCTGGTTGATCTCCAGAAGAAAGGGGTCGTCGTTCGGACGACGGGTTGCGCTCATTCTGCCTTCGTTTTTTCAATTAGTAGCGACCCATGACAAAAACCTACAACATCACCCGATTTTTTTATTCTCGCCCATAGCTACCTACCAATCTCGGCGGCAAGCGCGTATTCTTGTCCGGCGACACGGAGGACATACCTGAAATGCGTGCGTTAAAAAATATTGACGTCGTTTTCTTGTGCATGAATTTACTATGCACGATGGACAATGACCAGGCAGCCCGTGCGGTGCTCGCATTCAAACCAAAAATTGTTTGTCCCTATCACCACCGTGGCTCAAATGGCCTTAACGA
>JAAURZ010000071.1 GCA_012031955.1 Bacteroidia bacterium | reverse complement strand
AAAATTTCTCCCAACGCGATCGCGACGCCATCTGGCATCCATTCACGTCCCTGCAAAGTGACGATTCCATTCTTCCTGTCGTGCGCGGCAAGGGTGTCTACCTTTACACTGCCGATGGCCGCACCATCATTGATGCCGTTTCATCGTGGTGGGTCAACCTGCATGGACATGCGAACCCAAAAATTGCCAAAAGCGGTGGCAAAGCAGGCTTCGACATTGGAGCATGTTATCTTCGCAGGTTTTACGCATGAACCAGCTGTGAAGCTCGCCGAAAATCTGTTGCAGATACTTCCATCCAACCAGAAGAAGGTATTCTTTTCTGACGACGGCAGCACGGCGGTAGAGGTAGCATTGAAAATGGCCCTTCAATATTGGCACAACCGCGGGCAACATCGGACCAAGGTAGTCGCGCTTGACGGCGCATACCACGGCGACACATTCGGCGCGATGTCGGTTGGTGAACGTGGTCTTTTCACGGCCGCATTTTCGCCGCTGTTGTTCGACACTTCTTTTATCGGTTTCCCTTCGCCTTCTGCCGAGGCGCATGTTTTCGATACGTTCAAAAAGCTGGTCGACGAAGAAAACGTGGCCGCGTTTATCTACGAACCCCTGCTGCAGGCGCAGCGGGCATGCGGATGTACTCACCGGCCTTTCTTGAGAAATTGTTGCGCTATGCCCAATCGAATAATGTGATTTGCATTGCCGATGAAGTACTCACCGGTTTTGGCCGCACGGGCAAGCCCTTCGCTTCCGACTACCTGACGACGAAGCCCGATATCATGGCGCTTTCAAAAGGGCTCACTGGTGGCACGCTGCCACTCAGTGTGACCACTTGCTCCGAAAAAATACTGGAGGCATTTCGGACTGACGACACGACCAAAACATTCTTTCACGGTCATTCTTACACAGCCAACCCGATCGCATGTGCGGCGGCCAATGCGAGTTTTGAATTGTTTACCAGCAAGGCATGCCGGCAAAGCATCGCGCGTATTGCCACTCAGCACGAGAAATTCAAATTGAAAATCGCCGGGCATCCACATGTACTCGAATGTCGTGCGCTTGGCACGGTGCTGGCGCTCGAGGTAAAAACCGGTGAGCAAACTTCCTACACGAACATGTTGCGAAAAAAAATATACAACTACTTCCTTAACGAAGGAATTCTGCTGAGGCCGCTGGGAAATGTCATCTATGTGTTGCCTCCCTATGTGATCAAAACTGGCGAGCTGGAGCTCATCTATCAGAAGATTGAATCGTTTTTGGAAAGCCTATAAAAAGAAAATCCCGCGGGAGCGGGATTTTTCTGTCGACGAATATCTTGTTAGTTTTTAAATTTGAATGATCGGGTAGTTCCAAACGAATAGTGGATGCCCAACTGAATGCCTACCAGCAGGTTGGCACGCTGCCCAAATATATCTGAACTAGTGCCATTCTTGATCGCGTCGACCACATCGCCATTTCGCATATCGGAAGGACTGTAGTTAGCGCGAATCTGCGTGGTGAGCATCAGATGTCTGGACAAGTCTATATCGAGGCCAAAGGCGGCGGCGATGGAGAACTCCGTGTTCTTAAAGTCGTTGGCTTCTTTTGTATAGATGTCTGTAGGCGAAAATTCCGGCGTGGAGTATGTGCCATCGCCGTTATCGCTGGCGCCTTCAGGAAGTTGAAAGTCGGGATCGTTGGGAATCTGGTACGTACCGGCATCATATTGCATTGACTCAACTGCTTTTGTCAAAATGTTGAGTTGGGGGCCGAGGTTGAAGTTGGCGCGTGCGCCGCCGGTGCCGCCGCTCATGAACTTCATGAGCAAGGGAATTTGCAAATAGTTAAGATCAATCTTTCTTTCGCCCTTCACTTGTTTGGCCGCGTCGATAATCTCGTATATCTGACCTTGTTTAGACATGATCGATTCGAGCGAAAGGCCGAATGTGCGACCGAGATCGACACCGAAGTTAAATCCAATCGGCGCCATATTGAATGTGTAGGTCGAGTTATAGCGCGGATCTTCAGACAGGCCCTTGTCGAGCACGAACGTGGCATTGGCTGCCGTAGTAAGTCCGACGTGAATCTGCTGCGCGTGCAGTGAATGGAATCCTAGCGAGGTAAAAAAAGCAGGGCAACCTGCAATGCTCGTTTTTTCATTTGATCATCGATTTTGTTTCAAAAAGTGAATACTGACCTAACTCAAAAGTAACCTGCGCCAGCCTATTGCGCCTGCACGATTAAAGTGTTTTGATAAGTCGTGTAAGTTTTCACACGATCTTGGTCATTCTTGCTGACGGCCACACCCTGGCTTTCGAGGGGTGTCGGGATGATGAAACTGCCATTCTTGTCGTACAGGAAAGAAAGGTCCTGTACCCTGTCGGTAACCGCGTAAACCAGGTCGCCGGCGCCAAAATCGAACACTTGTATATCAACCGCATTCTTGCCGACGTATTCGTTGACAACGATCTCTTTGTTGTCTGCAGAATAGAGTGTGAGACCCTTGGGATCCTGCCGCACGATGATGTAAGATTTGCCGGTGTTTTCGCGTATCAGGCTAAAGGTGGATTCGACAGATGCCTTTACAAGTGTTTCCCTGCTCTGCACCTTACCTTCCAAATCAAACTTAATCCGAAAGCCGTCGCGCGACACGATCACGATAAAGCTGTTGGACGAACCGGTGCCGACTTCGAGAAAGTAGTCTCCGGTGGGGCGCGCGTCGAGCTTTAAGGGGAAGCCCTTCAGGTTTTCGGCACGCCGGTTCATAACGTACATGGTACCATCTTTGCGCATGGCGATCAGGTAGTCTCTGCCACGAATGCGTTGATGCTCCGGGGCGGTAAAGAGTTCTCCTTCTACGTTTCTGGGATTCCACCCTTCAAGATTCTGACCGTCTTTATCGAACATCCAGAGTTTACCGGATCGTTCCGCCACCAGGAACCTGTACTTCTTGCTGTGATCGTAATCAATGACGGAAACATATTCGATGTCCTTTGTTTTCGTGGCGATTGGAAACGGGTTGACGGTGCCGCCAAGGCGGTCAACAATATGCAACTGCCCGGGTGTAGCAAAAAAGTATTGCAGCTTGCCGTTGTTGAAAAAATCAACCTGCTCCACGTCTCCAATAATGGGTCCATTCGCCGGATATTTCCACAACGCTTTGCCCTGCGATGACACCAGATAGACGTTGAATGCCGAGTCTTGCAAAACTACTTCATGGGATCTGTCAACGTGACTCCTTACCACATAAGGTTTGCTCAGCACACCGCTGTCGAAATTGGTAACTGTTCGTTGAAAATCTCCGGCCAGCGAAGAGGCTGCCTCGGGTTGATCATACATCCAGATAGCATTGGTATAAAAGCTTTCGTTCAGGTTGCTGAATTGAATCGCACCCATACCCAGCGCTTGAGTCAAACGTCGGTTCTCTGCGATGAAGCGCTGCCACCTGGGTTGTAGATTATTCGACAGCAAATGCCACACACGGTTTGAGTTAACGAACAGGCTCAGGTTGGATTCCAGCAGCGTGGACGACAGGAATTTGTTCTGCAAAACCGACCGCCCCCAGGTCTCTTCTTTGTCGACGTCATCGAGGAACTGTTTCAGGCCTTCGAGGTCTTCCGCCATGAATACAACCTTTCCGTTAGTTGCGTAATAGGTGTGATTAAAACCAGACACAAGGGGCCACAATAATTTTTCGGGGAAGCGATACAGGGGCAGTTCCCGCAATTCGTAGGACGAGAAGGGTTCGTGAAACACCGTGTCTTCACTCAGTTGCGCGGCTATTTTATTTAAGGCAAGCACAATAGAATCACTTTTCTCAGACTCGATAAGGAGAACCTTCGAAAGTTGATTGCTGCCTGACTCTACGTAACAAACGCCCACCTCGTCGTCGATGAGGTTGTACATTGCATTGATGTCGACCTTTAGTGCGGACGCTACGCGGGTCAGCGTGTCCGTAAGCTGCCTCCGTTTAGACAAGGTGTAGCTTTGAAGGGCCTTACCAAGTGCCCTGCCGTCGTTGATACCAAACATGGTGCAAACCGCTGTTCGGTTGGATACATATAATTTCGATTCGAATGGTACGGGGGTCTGAGCTCTGAATACGGTAAGCAGCGACTGCGCGTTGGTCATGTTATTTGCTGTAAAACCGTTTAAAACAAGGTTCTTGGTGCCGTGTTTTACGTCGAGCAGGGTGGACTCGCCGAGTGATGCAAAGACTTCCTGATTGATGTGGTCATCGAAGACTGAAAGCCATTGCGAGAGATTTTTGATGCTGAGGTACAAGTTTCCTGCGTCGCCTTTGATTCTGGGCATTTGGTAGACGCTGGCGATCGTCTCTTTGAAATTGCTTTCATTGTCGGCGTTAACCGTGCGTACCACATCTTCTACGAGAAACGGCGTGAAACTTCCAGCCCACGCATCATCCAACAGTACCCACGAAAATACATTACCCTGACCGGTCAGTTCCTGAATTTTGAATCCGTTGAACTCTCTCTCCGAGTATTTGAAACCCTGTTTCTTTTTCCACTCTTCCACGGCGGCCTCCAAAATGAGCTTCTCGCTTTTGGCATAAAGCGGTAAGTAAAAGACAAAATCGAAACCATCCTTTTTCGTTACGTGCAGTGATGCGAGCGAACCAGGTTTTGGATTGCTGAGAAATGCTACGAGTGATTGAAGAGAGTCTTGCTTGCGTTCGAACAGCGCCGCCCTGCTCACCAGTTGCCAAAGCGGAGATTGCCGCACGTTTTCGATGCAGTTGGTGCAATTGCTGGATTCATACACAACCACCGACGATTGTGGTACCAGGCTCCAGAGGTCAGTTTGTTTTTTGGCAAAGAACCAATCGTAGGCGAAAAATCCTCCGACGGAAACCACGACAATGAGTAGGGTGATAACAAACGGCGTGCGCTTCACAAGAGCGGGTTAGTTTAAAAATATGAAGATACAGGGGTTATTAGTAAATGACAAACGAAGCTCGATAGGCAGTGTTGCTGGCGAGCTTAACGTCGTCTGTTCGGAATGGTGTAGAGGTGATACGCGTCGCACATCGCAGTGGTTGTAAACAAAAAGCCTGACCATTTCAGATCAGGCTTTTGATTAAAGACAGGCGACGACTTATACAGTCGGCTGTTGGCCGTCAGGTTCATGCTCCCTATAAAGCGAAAAAGGCATCCTTTTCAGGATACCTTATTCATAATAAAAGATAGGCAACGACTTACTCTCCCGGGTTTTATCCTAGTACCATCAGCGCTGGCGGGCTTAACTTCTCTGTTCGGAATGGGAAGAGGTGATCCCCGCCGCTATAGTCACCTTAAACTCTTTAGTGATTTCCTGCCGTCCTCGGCCGCCGTAGCATAGCGAAGGAGGCTATAGTCACCTTAAGCTCTTTGTCCGGTCTTCTACCGGGCATAATTTCTTTGACATAATTGGTGAAAGAGTCGCAAGTAAAGCTTGCACTTAAGTATTTCGTGTGAAGCTTACGGGTAATTAGTACTGCTCGGCTGAGATCATCTCTGACTTTACACCTGCAGCCTATCAACGTCATCATCTCTGACGTCCCTTAATGGAAGTCTCATCTTGAGGTGGGTTTCGCGCTTAGATGCTTTCAGCGCTTATCCCGTCCCAACGTAGCTACCCAGCAATGCAGCTGACACCACAACTGGTACACCAGCGGTTGGTCCAACCCGGTCCTCTCGTACTAAGGTCAGATCCTCTCAAACTTCCTACGCCCACAACAGATAGGGACCGAACTGTCTCACGACGTTCTGAACCCAGCTCGCGTGCCACTTTAATAGGCGAACAGCCTAACCCTTGGGACCTTCTCCAGCCCCAGGATGTGACGAGCCGACATCGAGGTGCCAAACCTCCCCGTCGATGTGAGCTCTTGGGGGAGATCAGCCTGTTATCCCCAGAGTACCTTTTATCCTTTGAGCGATGGCCCTTCCATACAGAACCACCGGATCACTATATCCATGTTTCCATCCTGATCGACCCGTCGGTCTCACAGTCAAGCACCCTTATGCTATTGCACTCCACGCACGGTTACCAAGCGTGCTGAGGGTACCTTTGAAAGCCTCCGATACACTTTCGGAGGCGACCACCCCAGTCAAACTACCCACCACACACTGTCTCCCGCTTGCTGCGGGATTAGACATCAGATACATAAAGGGTGGTATTTCACCGTCGACTCCCCCAGACCTAGCGGCCCGGGTTCTAAGTCTCCCACCTATCCTACACATCATATACCCAAGATCAATGTGAAGCTATAGTAAAGGTTCATGGGGTCTTTCCGTCCCGTTGCGGGTACACGGCATCTTCACCGTGACTACAATTTCACCGAGCTCGTGGCTGAGACAGTGCCCAGATCGTTACACCATTCGTGCAGGTCGGAACTTACCCGACAAGGAATTTCGCTACCTTAGGACCGTTATAGTTACGGCCGCCGTTTACTGGGGCTTCAGTTCAACGCGTTTCCCGACAAGTCGGGATAACGTCCCCCCTTAACCTTCCAGCACCGGGCAGGTGTCAGGCCATATACATAATCTTTCGATTTCGCATAGCCATGTGTTTTTGTTAAACAGTCGCCTGGGCCATTTCTCTGCGACCTCTCCATTGCTGAAGGAGGCACCCCTTTTCCCGAAGTTACAGGGTTATTTTGCCTAGTTCCTTAGCCACGACTCACTCGAGCACCTCAGGATTCTCTCCTTGACTACCTGTGTCGGTTTACGGTACGGGTACCATGATAATATGCTTAGCGGATTTTCTCGGAAGTCTGATTACACTCTCTATCCCTTCGGCCGAAGCCTCCAGGTACTTTCAGGTTTCAGCACCATACACGGATTTGCCTGTGTACGGTATACCTTTACCCTTAAACGACCTATTCCGTCAGGTCGCGAAGTTGTCACTCCTCCTTCTCCACATCGCTCATCATGGTAGTATCGGAATATTAACCGATTGTCCATCAGCTTCGCCTCTCGGCTATACCTTAGGCCCCGACTTACCCGCGGTTGATTAACATTGCCGCGGAACCCTTAGTCTATCGGTGGACTGGTTTCTCACCAGCCTTATCGTTACTTATGCCTACATTTGCTTTTCTATTCGCTCCACAACCCATTACCAGGCTGCTTCCCCGCTCAATAGAATGCTCCCCTACCAGTGAGTATTGCTACTCAATCCGAAGCTTCGGTACTACACTTATGCCCGATTATTATCGATGCTCTGCCGCTCGACCAGTGAGCTGTTACGCACTCTTTAAATGAATTGCTGCTTCCAAGCAAACATCCTGGCTGTCTCTGCAGCTGAACCGCCTTAGTTCAACTTAGTGTAGATTTTGGGACCTTAGCTGTCGGTCTGGGTTCTTTCCCTCTCGGACACGGACCTTAGCACCCATGCCCTCACTGCAGGATTAATTTTATAGCATTCGGAGTTCATCAGGATTTGGTAGGATGTGACTCCCCCTAGTCCTATTGGTAGCTCTACCTCTATAAAACATCATCCCACGCTGCCCCTAAAGGCATTTCGGGGAGTACGAGCTATTTCTCAGTTTGATTAGCCTTTCACCCCTACCCTCAGCTCATCCAAAAACTTTTCAACGTTTACTAGTTCGGACCTCCATCCCGTGTTACCGGAACTTCATCCTGGCCAAGGGTAGATCACAAAGTTTCGCGTCTACTCCCACTGACTATACGCCCTTTTCAGACTCGCTTTCGCTCCGGCTGCGTGTCTTTAGACACTTAACCTTGCCAGTGACAGTAACTCGTAGGCTCATTATGCAAAAGGCACGCCGTCACCAAATTACTTGGCTCCGACCGCTTGTAAGCGTATGGTTTCAGGTTCTCTTTCACCCCGTTATTCACGGTGCTTTTCACCTTTCCTTCACAGTACTGGTTCACTATCGGTCTCTCAGTAGTATTTAGCCTTACCGGATGGTGCCGGCAATTTCAAACGGGGCGTCTCCGACCCCGCCCTACTCAGGATTCCACCTCTCCTACAAAACTATCTCTTACGGGACTTTCACCCTCTGCGGTCTGGTTTCCCACCCAGTTCAACTTCGTTTTGTATTCAATTCCGTGGTCCTATTACCCCTACCTAGCCGTAACTAAGTAGGTTTGGGCTCTTGCGCGTTCGCTCGCCACTACTGGCGCAATCACTGTTGTTTTCTCTTCCTCCAGGTACTTAGATGTTTCAGTTCCCTGGGTTTGCTCCTATTGCTAGGTGATGTACCTTCAGTACACCGGGTTGCCCCATTCGGATATCTACGGATCAATTCCTATTTGCGGATCCCCGTAGCTTTTCGCAGCTTATCACGTCCTTCTTCGCCTCTGAGAGCCTAGGCATCCCCCATACGCCCTTATTTACTTCTCTTTTCTTGCGTCTTGCGACGCAAGCGTATTTTCGATTTACCTATGTGCTCGCTTTACTCGTTAAATTCATATGTCTAAATCAGTCTTCAAACCAATCTAAACACACGAACCTTTCTACTCTTTCTCCAATATGTCAATGAACTCTTGTGTTACTATTTCTTCCCTGGGCGGCGTTTTGAGTGGCTCACTCTTGTAACGCGGCCTGGGATAGTAACCCAGGTGATAAATCGCCCCGATGTTTCACATCGTGCCTCTATCTTTTCCATTCTCTCAATGCCAGGCAATCACTCCCTGATCGCCTCACTGTATTCTCTCTATTCTCTCTACTACGCCACTTCCTGTCCTCTCTCCGTGGAGGATATCGGATTCGAACCGA
>JAAURZ010000070.1 GCA_012031955.1 Bacteroidia bacterium | reverse complement strand
AACGAGGTCATTGATGATCATTTCCGCGTGCACGCGCGAATTCTCGATAAACCACTTGTTCGTTTTCAGACCGCCGCACACAACGCCGGCCAGGTAGACACCGGCAGCCGACGACTCCATGGTTGCTTCATCATACACCGGCGTATGAAACGCATCGTTGTGGAATGATACGCCGCAAGCCTCCATAAAGGCGAACGGAGGCTGATAGCCCGTCATGGCAAGAACAAAGTCATTGGCTATTTGCTGTTCGCCATCGGCTGACCTGAAGACCACCGAGTCGGGCGTGATTCGCACGATCTCGGAATTGAAATGCGCCTTGATCGACGCCTCCTTCATCCGGTTTTCAATATCCGGTTTCACCCAGTATTTGACCGAGTCGCGAATGCCGGACTCACGGATGATCATCGTGACTTCGGCGCCCTTGCGCCACGTTTCCAATGCCACGTCCACGGCCGAGTTGGCAGCGCCCCACCACCACGATCTTCTGGCCGAAGTATGGGTGAGGTTCGTCGTAATAGTGCTTCACCTTCGGCAATTCTTCGCCAGGCACGCCGAGCCAGTATGGCTGTCGTAAAAGCCAAGAGCAAGAATAATTGCGCGCGCGTGTATCGGGCACGGCTTGAGTTAACAACAAACTTTTCGCTTTCGCGGGAAATACTATCGACCGATTCGTACAACCTAATATTCAAATCCCAACTCATGCATACCCGGCGGTAATACTCGAGCGCCTCGGCGCGGTTGGGCTTGGGCTGATGAGAGATGAAAGGAACACCGCCGATTTCAAGTCGCTCCGACGTGGAAAAGAAAGTCATGTTGAGCGGATAGTGATAAATGGAATTTACGAGGCAGCCCTTCTCCACAACCACATAGCGAAGCCCGGCCTTTTTGGCTTCAATGCCGCAAGCCAACCCTATCGGACCCGCCCCGATAATCAATGCATCGTACTCCTCATTCATTTCGTGAAAATAGGGGAGTTCTGCTAATTTTGGAACTGGCCAGTCCGCCGGTGGTTCCCGCTCCACGATTGCGTCATTGTCATTAATTGTAAAGTTTTATCCGGCCTTGTAACCATCTCGCTACAAAGTAGTAATATTGATTACCACCAAACGGCATCGACCCTATGCTGAAGAACTATCTCAAAACCGCACTGCGCAGCGTACTCAAGAACAAAGTCTTTTCCATCATCAACATACTGGGGCTGGCAATAGGCCTTACAGCCTGCCTGCTCATCACGCAGTACGTGCTTCACGAAAACAGTTACGACAACTTTCACTCCCGCAAAACCCGGATTTTTCGCGTGCAGCAAGACAGGCTCAACAAAGGTGTTATCACCACCCAGTGGGCGGCCGGCTGCGCTGGTATCGGGTGGGACCTTGTCGATAACTTTCCGGAAGTGGAACACGTCGTCGTAATGCGCCCGGCCGGCGTCATCGTGCGTTATGAAGACACCTTCCACGAAGAGCCGCGCTCATACCTGGCAAGCGACGATTTTTTCCGCGTGTTCTCCTACAAACTTTTGTCGGGAGTAGACTCGCTCGTGCTGCGCGAACCATATAGTGCCGTGCTGTCGCAGTCGACCGCAAGAAAATATTTTGGCGACGAAGACCCCATAGGCAAGCGAATAAGCGTGGATGGAAATATGAACTTCGAAGTGAAAGGCGTATTTGAAGACGTGCCCGAAAATACACACATGAAGTTCGACGCGCTGTTTTCTTACGCCACATTCCTGCAGCGCGTGGGCGATCAGGCCCGCACCGCCTGGCAATGGGACGGCTTTTACACTTATGTGCTGCTGAAGGAAGGTGCCGACGTAAACGCGCTGGAAGCCAAGCTGCCTGCCTACGTGGAAAAGCGCGAAGGTGAAGAACTTCGACAATACAACGCCGGAATGGTATTTCACTTTCAGCCTGTAACAGACATACACCTCACATCAGACTACATGATGGAGTTCGAGCCAAACGGCAGCAAGCAATCCGTCACGTTCCTGGCCATCATCGCCGTCTTCATCCTCGTTATCGCATGGATCAACTACGTCAACCTTTCCACCGCCAAGTCGATGGAACGCGCGCGCGAAGTAGGCGTGCGCAAGGTAATGGGCAGCATGCGCTCGCAACTCGTGCGCCAGTTTATGCTCGAGTCGTTCATCATTAACCTGGTAGGCTTTCTCATCGCCATTGTACTCGTGTGGGTGCTGATGCCCGCTTTCGCGGAAATCACAGGCCGACAACTTGGGCTGACCAACTTTATGAACCCGTACTTCTGGATCGGCGTAGTGGCCATTTTTCTTATCGGCATGTTGCTTGCAGGCTTATATCCCGCTGTGGTGCTGTCGGGGTTCAAACCCGTATCCGTATTGAAAGGCAGGCTTCAGAATTCCACGCGCGGAATCCTGTTGCGCAAAGGGCTTGTCGTGTTCCAGTTTGTGGCGTCGATCACCCTCATCGTCGGAACGTTTACCGTATACAGCCAACTGAACTTCATGCAAAGCGCCGACCTCGGCGTTGACATAGAACAGACGCTCGTAGTGCGCGGCCCTGGTATTACTGACTCAACTTACAACAGCCGCTTCGAAGGATTTAAGAATAATCTGCTCAACTATCCCGATGTGCAATATGTAGCCACCTCCACCGGCGTGCCGGGCAGGCAACCCGGTTGGAATGCCGGCGGCATTCGCCTGCTCACGCAGGGCGAAGACGAAAGCAACCAGTATCGGGTGCTTGGCGTCGGCTACGATTTTATAGATGCATTCGGCCTCGACCTGGTGGCCGGCAGGTCTTTTTCCAAAGACTTCCCAACAGACGAATCAACGGTGCTGTTTAACGAGTCAGGCGTAAGGGTGCTCGGCTTCGACAATCCGGAGGAAGCGCTCGACAAAGAAATCTTTTTTTGGGGCGATACATTTAAAGTAGTCGGCGTGCTCAAAGACTATCACCAGGAGTCGCTGAAGAAAGGTTTTGAGCCCCTTGTGTTCCGGTGCATTCCCAATGCACAATCGTTCTTCTCCGTAAAAATAAAAACACAAAATGCGCAGCAGGTAGTAGATCGCGCAGCCGCGGCCTGGGAAGAGAGCTTCTCCGGAAATCCGTTCGATTATTTCTTCCTTGACCAATACTACCACGACCAGTACAAGGCAGACCAACAATTCGGCAAAGTGTTCGGCCTGTTTTCGTTGCTCGCAATTCTTATCGCCTGCCTTGGCTTGTTTGGCCTTTCCTCCTACACGGTCGTGCAGCGCACCAAGGAGATTGGCATTCGAAAAGTGCTCGGCGCATCCGTGCGGCAGGTAGTGCTGCTGCTGTGCAAAGACTACACCTACCTTATACTGTTGGCGGTGGTCATTGCCGTACCGCTGTCGTGGTATGTGATGAACAACTGGCTAAATGACTTCGCAACGCGCATCGGCCTGGCATGGTGGATATTCATAACGCCCAGCGTGGTAGTGCTCATGATCGCCTGGTTTACCATCGGTGGTCATACCCTGCGGGCCGCATCGTCGAATCCCGTCGATTCGCTGCGATACGAGTAAGCGCCGTCACAGATCAGTTTGGCCATCAGGAGAGAAATTGTAAGTTTAGGGCCTAATCAATTAACCTAAACATGAAGCGATCACTTTCTCTCGTGATCTTCTGTTTCCTCGGCAGTATTGCCATCGCACAACAGGAGATTACCATCGACGACTTTACCACGCGCAACACTTTTGCCACCCGGTCGGTCAACGGCATTAACTGGATGAACGACGGCAAATACTACACATCGCTCGGCGATGACAAGATTGTAAAGTACAATGTAACAAGCGGTAAGGCGGTAGAAACAATCCTCGACGGCTCATCCCTTACGCCGGCGCTTGATATTCAGGGCTACTCTCTGAGCCATGATGAAAAAAAAATTCTTATTCAGAACAACATCGAACGAATTTACCGGCGCTCGTTTAAGGCCGATTACTATGTCTACGACCTTGCCACCAAAACACTCAAGCCCCTTTCAACCGGCGGCAAGCAAAGCTATGCAGCGTTTTCGCCCGACGGCGCGCAGGTCGCGTTTGTGCGAGACAACAACTTGTTTGTAGTAAACCTTGACGACTGGAAAGAAACAGCAGTAACGACCGACGGCAAATACAACCACATCATTAACGGAACCACCGATTGGGTATATGAAGAAGAATTGGGCTTCGTACAGGCCTTCTATTGGTCGCCCGACGGCAATAAGCTCGCGTACCATCGCTTCGATGAGTCAGAAGTGCGAGAGTACACACTTCAGAAGTGGCATCACGGTCAGCTGTATCCCGAGAACTACACCTACAAATATCCGAAAGCAGGCGAACCCAATTCAGAAGTGCAGGTGTGGCTGTACGACCTTGGCACGAAACAGAAAACCAAAGTCGATATCGGCGCTGAAAAAGACATCTACATACCACGAATCCAATGGACAAAGTCGGCCGCCTTGCTCTCGGTCACACGCATGAACAGGCTGCAGAACAAAGTCGAAATCCTGCACGTGAATGCCGCCACAGGTTCTTCCACCGTGATACTTACCGAGACCAGCGACACCTACGTGGATCTTGAGTACACCGACGACCTTGCTTACCTCGACGACGGCAAACATTTTATACACGCCAGCGAACGCAGCGGCTACAAGCACGTGTACTTGTACACCATGGATGGAAAGCTGGAGAAGCAGATTACCTCGGGCGATTGGGAAGTGGTGCAGTTTGTGGGCATGGACCAGAAGTCGAAAACGTTTTACTACATCTCAACGGAAGGCGACTACCTCGGCAGGCAATTCTTTGCGATTACCCTGGCGGGAAAGAAAACGCAACTTACCAAACAGCCGGGCACCCACGGCATCAACATGTCGCCCGATTTTCAGTACTACCTCGACTATTTCAACAGCGCAAGGCAGCCGCTCACAGTGTCACTCTTTCAAACCAAAGGCAACAAACTTGTAAAAGTGCTGGAAGACAATGCCGAGCTGAAAAAGAAACTTGAGGCATATAGCATCGCCTCCAAAGAGTTTTTTCAGTACAAGTCGGCCGATAACCAAACCATGCTGGATGGCTACATGTTGAAACCATCGGGCTTCGATGAGAACAAGCAGTATCCCGTCATGGTGTTTTCAGTATAGCGGTCCGCGTGCATCGAGCGTGCGCAATGTGTTCGGGTCCGACTACTGGTACCAGTATCTCGTGCAAAAGACATCATCGTGGCGGTGCTCGACACACGCGGCACGGGATTCAGAGGAGAGAAATTTACGAAGCAGACATACAAACAACTGGGTAAGTATGAGACCGAAGACCTCGTAGCCGGCGGCAAATTTCTGGCAAGTCTCGATTATGTGGACGAAGCGCGATTGGGTGTGTGGGGTTGGAGCTATGGAGGCTATATGGTGTCGCTCGTAATGACGAAAGGCGCCGGAACCTATTCGCTTGGCATCGCCGGCGCGCCGGTTACTAACTGGCGTTTTTACGACAACATCTACACCGAGCGATACATGCAGCGCCCGCAAGACAACGCCAGCGGCTACGACGATAACGCACCGCTTTCGCATGCGGCCAAACTGCAAGGTCACTTCTTACTTATTCACGGTACCGGCGACGACAACGTGCACTTTCAGAACAGCGTAGCCCTGGAAGATGCCCTCATCAATGCCGGCAAGCAGTTCGATTCATTTTACTATCCCGACGAGCCACACGGCGTCAGGGGTGGCAAAAAGCGCCATCACCTTTATACAATGATGACCGAGTTCATATTGGAGCATCTTTAGCCCGATTCGTTTACAGGAATATAAGATCAGGCGCCGGAAAACAACCCGGTGCTTTTTCTTTTTACTGCGAGGTCGTTGTTAGTGCGCAAAACAAATAGCGAAGGCCGTACTGGCCATCGCGAGGTAAATCGTTAAATTGTATAAATCAAAACCTCAAATAAACCCTATGGAAGAATTAGGAATAAGCATGACCGGCATATTGATTGCCGTGGTGGCCAACTTCTTTGTTGGCTTTTTATGGTATACCGTTTTGTTTGGCAAGGCCTGGGCCAAGGAAATGGGCATGGACACCAGCGTGAAACCGCCCGCAAGCGCGATGATCAAAGGCATGGTGATGATGGTGATCGGCAACTTTCTGATGGCGTATGTTTTTGCACACAACATCGCCGCCTGGAAGTTTGTACCGGACGCGCCCGCCCTGGGCACGGCTGCCAACATTTTGAATGCCGCGATATTTACGTGGCTCGGATTCTATGTACCCACCGACCTCGGCGTGGTGGCATGGGAGCGGAAGTCGTGGAAGCTGTTTTTCATTAACACCATCTACCATCTGCTGCTGTTGCTGGTGGCCGCGACGATTCTGAATTTTTTCAATAACTAGGCCTGGACGTGATCAGGATCATGATGACAAGGCGGCTCAACTGCGAGCCGTCTTGTTGTTTGTTAAGCCAATGCAAGGTTCAAGAGCAAACTAATCTACCAGCTCGATCCGCATTATGTCGATGCCGCTGAAGTGTGCGTCCGCCACGTCGAATTTTGTTGTTCGCTTCGACTCGACAAAGATGGGTACCCCGGGGTCGTAGTAGAATTCATATACGTTTTGTATCGTTGATGTCGACCTTCGACGAACCAAGCGCCTGTTGAAAATCCTTGTCGTTCAGTTTCATTTTCCGGAACAAATCAGTCAGCATCGTGCGCGTATCATCCGGATCTAGGCGCATCGTGCGCGTGAAAGAGCAATAGTAGTTGCTCACGTCCACATCGTTGAAGAATAAATGCGAAATGCCCTTGATCGGAGCTCCGCCAAACATGTTAGGCAACTCCTCCTCGTATTGCAGCGTGTCGGACACGTTGAATTCGACACCGAATGGAAAGTGAAAAAGCTGAAGTTCCTTGAAAGCCAACTGCTCTACAGCCTCCTTCGACTGAAACGCTTCGATGAAAGGCTGCATCGTGCTGTTCAGTAGTTGTTTGTCGACCTTCCGGTCTTTTGCGATCATATCGATCACCTCGCGATACATGTCGCGCATGTCCTTCGATAGCGCTTCCCAGTTTTCAATTTCCACAAACTCGCCCAACTCGTTGGTGCGGTAGATGATTTCATTGTTTTCATATTTCGAAAGCATCTGTCTCGCCTCGGCAGGCAATCCGAAGTCGGCAATCACATTCATCTTAAAACTCCATTTGATCCGATACGACGACTCGGTCGAATCCATCACCAAAAAACTCGCTGTGTACGAGGAGCTGTCATCCTTCGTCTGTTGGTCCGACCGCCACTGCTTTTTCAATTTGGTCACCCTGAATGTATAGGTATCGCCTTTTGACCAATAAGCGACAAAGGGTATGCTTGTGCTATCAGCTTGCGCAAAGCCGAGTACACTGAGCGAACAAAGAATCGCGACCGGAATAAAGCGACGCAGCAGGGAATAACGGATCATAGATTGTTAATAATGAAAGACCACAGAAGGAACCGCGAAAATAGCGGACGGAGGGAACTCTGCCACAGCCACTTTCAACCGATTGCTTGACAGGCTGTGATTACCTACCTTCATTGCATGAAGCGCATGATTGTACTGGGCTTGCTGCTTTGTTTCGCGGCGCACCTGCGGGCGCAAAACATAGAAGCGGCCGCCAATTCTTTTCTTGGCACACTTAGCGAGCCGCTGAAACAGCAAGTGATGTTTCCGTTCGATGATGCCGAACGATTCAACTGGGGCTTCGTGCCGCGCGAGCGAAAGGGCCCGACATTGCACGACTTCAACGAACAACAAAAGACTGCGGCGCTCAATCTGCTCAGGGTATCGCTCAGCGAGCAAGGCTTCAGGAAAGCAACCGGCGTGATGCACCTCGAAAATATTTTGCGCGAGGTGGAGGGTAGATCATCGACCGACACTTATCGCGATCCGCTGAACTATCACTTTTCAATTTTGGTACGCCTTCCAAAGACAAACCATGGGGCTGGCGCTTCGAAGGGCATCACGTATCGCTCAACTTTGTGAGCACGTCGGGCATCATTGTGTCGTCGACGCCGAGTTTTTTTGGCTCCAACCCAGGCATCGTACCCAGTGGCACCGAGCGCGGTAGCCAGCTTCTGAAAATGGAAACCGATTTGGGCTTTCAGCTCGTAAACAGCCTGTCCGAAAAGCAACTAAGCGCAGCGCGCTTCGCCGAAAAGGCTTTACCGGAAATCATCACAGGCAACGACCGCCACGCCAGGCATCTTGCACCCGAAGGTATCAGCTACAACAACCTTGACGCGGCGCAGCAAAAGCTGCTGATGCAGTTGCTCGAAGTGTATGCGAACAACTACGCGTTTGAATTTTCGTCGCGGCTTATGGAGAAAATAGAGAAGGCTGGAGTCGAGAACCTTACCTTCGCGTGGGCGGGTGCCCTCAAGCCCGGAGCCGGCCACTATTACCGGATTCAGGGGCCTATGCTGCTGATTGAATACGATAACACACAAAACAACGCCAACCACGTGCACACCACCGTGCGCGACCTCACCAACGATTTTGCCGAAGATGTGCTTCGGGAGCACTACAAGCAGGCGCACTGACGCGGGGTTTTCCGCCAACGGTATGGTTCGGGCTGTGAGATCGGATTAACTTTCCTGGAAACAACTCAATCACCATGCGTCAACTCTATCGCACCATGCTTGTCGCCCTAATCGCCGGCACGTTTGCTCTCCAAACTTATGCACAGGGTACGCAGCTCCTTCGGCAACCCACCATCAGCGACAGCCATATCGTGTTCGTGTATGCCAACGACCTGTGGATTGTGCCGGGCAACGGCGGCGACGCCCGACGGCTTACCA